>PXEI01000340.1 GCA_003564775.1 Spirochaetaceae bacterium | reverse complement strand
AATGGTGACTCAAGTCTGCCGGTCCGGTAGTCCACCGTAAAGGAGTTGTCGGTTGCTCCGTTGCGCTGCACCCGCACCGTTCCGGGTACTATGTCGCTGCCAAGTGAAAGCACAGAGACAGGGCGCAAGCCGCGTACAAGAATTTCAAAGTCTGTAGAACCGGGTGTACGTTGCGGACGGGGGCCGTAGAGGCGCGGTGCCTCAGGCTCGGTTCCCAGGAAGGGGTAGCGAAACGCGGCGGCTCGCGGATTCATTCCAGGCTCATCCGGTGCAATAACCTCAACAGCCTCGGACTCCGGGTCAAGTCGCGCGGCCCGCACCGGCGCAAAGCTCACCTCGCGCAAGCCGCCGCGCCGCACAAACAAGAGGTCGTTGTCGGCCGCGGGGTCCGTCTCGGTTTCATAGTAGCGCTGCACCTCAAAGGGGTTAAAGGCACCGGGCCGGTACAGCACCAGAGACTGCCGTCCTTCCAGCTCCGTCCTCAAACTGTCCAAATCCAGCCCGTAGTAGTCGTCGGGCACACCAAACGCAAAGTCCGAGCTCACATCAGGATCCAGCAGTGCGTACTCATCCGTTCCCAGTGAGCCCACTAAGGCACCTTGCCCAAGGCCTGCGCTTCCAACCGGCGCCCCGCCCTTGGTGTAACTCACCACCACCTGTCCCGCCGCGGCCTCTCGCAGCTGCAAGGTGCCGGCCGAGCGTGAGACAACCGCCTCGGCATCCAGGTCCGCCTGCCGGTAGCGGCGTCCGTCTGCACCGACAATTGAGCCGGTTGCATCTTCCAGATACAGCCGCAACTCCTCTACATCGCCGTCCGGCAACACGAAAAACCGCCCGCGTATGTACGAGCCTGGTTCAATGCGTTCCTCACGGAGTTCGTTCATGCCAATAAAGGTCATGCGCTCGCTGGCCGATGCCTCGTAGCGTAACAGGGCCTCATGGCTGCTGCGTGGTGTCTCAAACAAAGCCGAGGCACCTGGGGTGTTTTCGGTACCTTCTCCTATATCGATATAGGGATACTCCGAGATTGAAAGCGGCGCGTTGCCGACCTTCACCTGCTGAACAAACTCTCCGGGGCGGCCTTGGTAACCAAAAAGTATGCTCCGAAGCTCAAACTCGTCGGCAAAGGTGCTCTCAAAGTAAAAGCGTTCGTACAGCCACAGTGAGAGAGTGAGGTCTACTATGTTGTAAAAGGGAATGGTTTCAAATCCGGGAAAGGGGTAGGATGTCGTGACTCTGCTTCTATCAGGACCCAGCGGGGGGTGCAGGGCCACTCCGTAGGCGCCTCGAATGCCGCTACGCCAGGAACCGAGCACAAAAAGATCTACATCGGCGTCGCCAATTTCCAGGGAAAGCAGGGCCTCTGGGTCTTCTTCAAGATAAACTCCCCGGGGCAGCTCCTGTTCCTGTGCGGTCACGGGTTCAGGTGCGAGTACCAGAAAAATGGCGATCAAAATCAAAAAACCGTGATTTATGACCGGACGCAGTTTTGAAGACGCGCTTGCGCCGAGCCGCTGAATGCCTATACTATTAGAGTAAGTGCTGCTGGCGCCCATGGTGTTGCAGTTGAGTATAGCGCGCGTCAGGTTTCACGTAAATATCACGTCCCGTTGCAGCGCGGAAATTGACAAATGAGGGTCAGAGCGACATAAGGCTGGACCGGGAGAGGCATAATGATACGCAAAACAATTCATCGACTCGTTATTGTGCTGGTACTGCTCGTTCCGCTGCAGTTACTGCTTCAGGAAGGCGCCGTCCTTCTTGGGCGACCATGGTCAGAACGACTCATGCTGCTTCTGCTTGGCGGCGCTTTGGATGTAGTGTTTGCCGGGGACTTTGTAGTGAGGCTCTACCTGTCTATGATTCGGCGCCGTGGGAGTGAGTATTTTGGAAAAGGGCGTGGTTGGGCCGACTTCTTAGGTTCGGTGCCGGTACTGGTATTCGTGAGTGGCCCTGTTCTGTTTGGAATTCTTGCTGGCGGGAGTGTGCCCTTTGGATCAGGACAGATACTGCACCCCTTGCTCACGGCGCGTTTGCTGCAGTCTTTGTACCTGCTGCGGCTCTTGCGGCTCTGGAAGCTCTTTCCACCTGTAGTTGCTCAGACTTCAGACATGCGGATGCGTCATGTCGGGCGTGTTGTCGGACTCTTTTTGAGCGCTGTATTGATAGCGGCATTCGCGCTGATGGTTTCGGCTATCCCTCAGCAGAGGTTTCTACCGCAGTCGGCTCAGTTCACCGCGCCGTCTCATATCGCACAAGGTATTGCTGAGATTGCTCGTTCCGCCGGTGGCGCTACAGATGACCGCACCGCAGTGTTACGTCGCACGGCAGTTGTGAGGCAAGTTGTCGAGGCTAACCCCGCTATCCTGGTACTGAGGCACGCTGGCCGCACTTCCTACACACGAATGAGTCATGAACGCTACGGTGCGGATTTTGGTCCGGGCGACTATCTATACGGAGTTTCCGGTGAGTACGCCGTGTTTATCGATGTACGCGACTCTCACATACGTAGTGCTGGGACTCGAGTTCAAGTTGTCCTGGTTGTTATTCTGGGGCTGACCCTGATCGGCGGCGTGTACGGTAGACATTTTGCCGCTACCGTTCGTGATCCGCTG
>PXEI01000435.1 GCA_003564775.1 Spirochaetaceae bacterium | reverse complement strand
GCCTCTTCCGGCATAATCTCCGGTATTGGGTTGGCAAGCGCAAAAACTATGGCGTCTTGGGCCATGTTCTTGACAGCCTCCACCGGGATAATGCCCGGCCCGCTGACACCAATGAGAATGTCGGCCCCGCGGGCAGCATCCACCAGGGAACCATCCTTGTTCTCTGCATTCGTGGCGGTGGCCAACCAGGTCTTACTGTCGTTGAGTTCCCCAAGCCGGTTGCGGCTGATCATGCCTTTGCGGTCACAGCAGATAATGCTTCCAGCACCAGCCGCAAGCAGCATGCGGGTGATGGCTACTCCGGCCGCTCCGGCCCCGACAATGACCACCTTTGCGTCCTCCAGTCGCTTGCCAATGAGCTTGAGGGCGTTGAGGGTGGCGGCGTGAACGACCACGGCGGTTCCGTGCTGGTCATCATGGAAAACTGGGATATTTAGCTCGCGCTTGAGCCGCTCCTCAATCTCAAAACAGCGTGGTGCGCTAATGTCCTCAAGGTTGATTCCCCCGAATCCGGGCGCTATCCAGCGAACCGCTGAGATAATCTCCTCGGTCTCCTGGGTTGCCAGGCAGATAGGGTAGGCGTCGATATCGGCAAACTCCTTGAACAGCATGGCCTTGCCTTCCATTACCGGCATGGCCGCCTCAGGGCCAATGTTTCCAAGCCCAAGCACCGCCGAGCCGTCGCTTACGACCGCAATTGAGTTGCGTTTAATGGTGAGGTTGTGCGCCTTCTCGGGATCCTCGGCAATTGCCTGGCAGACGCGGCCCACACCCGGTGTGTACACCATTGAGAGGGCATCACGAGAGTCTACCGGGATCCTGTTCTGAATATGGATCTTTCCCCCAAGATGCAGCAGAAAGACGCGGTCGGATACGCTTCTGACCTCCACCCCGTCAATCTTCTCTACCGCCGCCACAATGGCGCGGGAGTGGTCTTCATCTCGCGCGCTTACGGTGAGGTCGCGCACCTTGTGGGTGCCCTCCACCTTGACGACATCGACCGCCCCCGGGTCCCCTTGCTCGGCTGCAACTGCGTTAATGATCTGGGCCAGCATTCCGGTTCTATTTTCAATGTTCAGGCGCATTGTGAAACTGTAGCTCACGCTTGGTCGAATTCCGCTCATTTTGTTACTCCTCCGGTCTCACTTTAGTATAGCAACAACGGCCAGCTGTCGTCGTGTCGTCGTAGCGTGTGACTGTACCCGGATGCCGGGTTTGATGTAGTCTTGGTGAGGTTTGGAGGAAGGCGGTGAAAAAGACTGTTGTTCAGTGGGTGCTGATGTTTGCGTTCGTTGGGGTCGTTGTGACCGGGGCGGCCTATGTACGGGACATGAAGCAGGCCTACGCGCGGATTCAGGGTGCCGCCAACAGTCTTGCATCTCCCTTTGGTGCGATCGAGTACACCCAGGGTGGGGACGGAGTTCCGGTGCTGGTGATTCACGGTGGGGGAGGCGGATTCGACCAGGGTGAGATTCTGGTGCAGGCCGTGCTTGGAGACGAGTTTCGGTGGATAGCGCCGTCGCGCTTTGGGTATCTGGGCTCGGCGATGCCGGAAAATGTCACCTGGGATGAGCAGGCCGATGCATACGCGTACCTGCTTGACCATCTTGGCCTGGAACGTGTCGCGGTGCTTGCGCTTTCGCAGGGCGGCGCCTCGGCCTTCCTGTTTGCGGTGAGGTATCCGGAGCGGGTGTCCTCGCTCAGCTGCCTCTCCTGTGGCGTTGCCCACTCGGCAGAGGAACTGCAAGCAGAGGCTGACCAAAAGGGCAAAATGCTCGCGGCAATCTTCAACTACAACCTTCCCTACTGGGCAGTCTCCAAGGCGTTCAGGCGGCAGTTCATGGGTCTTATGGGTGCCGACAAGGATGTGGTTGCCGGGCTTAGCCCGGGGCAGCTTGAGATTGTGGGACAGGTTATAGACTTCATGAACCCGGTAGCGCCCCGTGCCGCCGGGGCCACCTTTGACAACCAGGCCCGGCTCCCCGGCGAGCGAGTTGCCGCCATTACCGCGCCGGTGCTCATTATCCATGCCCAGGACGATACCTTGCAGCTCTACCACAACGCCGAGTTCGCGGCCGCCACCATTCCCGGGGCCGAGCTCCTCAGCTTTGAGACCGGCGGCCACCTGCTGGTGGCTACAGAACAAGACACCCTTCGCAACGCCGTCCAGTCATTCATTTCCACCCACGCAGATGTCGGCGAAACTGTGCCTTAGTCGAACTTCGCGGCTCGGCAGGCTGTTACTGGCGGTTCCGCATAAGGAGTCCGGCGATATCGGCCTGGAGAGTACGTGGGGTGAGCCGCAATAGCTGAACCATAAGGTTGTTGAAAAAGCCCGGAACCACACTCATTTTTCCGCGCAGCAGTGCCTGGAGGCCAAGACGCGCGACCGGCCTGCTTTTCATCATGAAGAGTCTTTGGTAGAGGGTGGGCTTCTGTCCCGAGACCTGAAGGAACTCGGTTGCGGTCACCCCGGGTGAGAGCACCGTGACGTTAATGCCGGTGCCTTTGAGCTCGCGGTTGAGGGCTTCGCCCATAAGCAGGACGTATGCCTTGGCCGCGCTGTATGCGGCATATCCGGGTGTCGGCTGGTAGGCGCCGACAGAGGCCACCTGGAGAATGTACCCCTCGGAGCGGGCGCGCATTCCGGGCAGCACCAGAGAGCTTAGGTGGCTCAGAGCTACTACAT
>PXEI01000125.1 GCA_003564775.1 Spirochaetaceae bacterium | reverse complement strand
GGAGCTACCGCTCCATCGCCTAGATACTGCAACAGATCCTTGGCATATAACACACCAACTACGTTGTCGATGGTGTCTACATAGACCGGATATCGTGAGTACCCGAACTCTGCCACCTTTTTTTTGATGTCGGCTATCCCCATGGTTGTTGAGACAAACTCCACGTCAATTCGAGGCACCATAACTTCCTTGACCGTGGTATCCGAAAGCTCGACGATACCTCTGATCATGTCACGTTTTTCAAGACTCAAACTAGGGTCGAGTCCGGCCTCTCGCCACTCATCTCGGCTGAACAGCTTTTTTAAAAAGCCGATGTCCTTCAAAACCTATACTCCTGCTCAAGTTCTTGTAGAATTGCTTCCTGGCGATCAAGCATGGCCCGGTGTAGCTCTGGGGTATCGTGGTGCATGCCTGTCAAATGCAGCATCCCATGCACCAGCATTCGTTTTAACTCCGACTCGAAACTCACCTTATACTCCTCGGCTTGCCGACGAAGATATGGGAGCGCAAGGACGATGTCGCCAAGGAGCTGCGGGGTTTCTTCCTGCGTGATGGGGCCTTTGGGAAACGCCTCATCATTGGTCGGGTGCTGAGAGCCCTCATCCTGAGAGTCCTCATCCTGAGAGAAAGAGAGGACGTCGGTCGCTTCATCTTTGCCTCGGAAGCTAGAGTTTATCTCCCGGATTCGCTCGTCTGTGCACAATAGTATCGATAGTTCATGGTGAGTTTTATTCAGGTGGTGCAAGACGGCATCGACAAAGGCAATGATACGCTCTTCTGGCGCCGGTAAAGGAACGTCCTCGGCGCTTATTTCGATCGTGTTCATGGATGTTCCGTGTCCGCCTCGTAGGCCGCAACAATTTTCTGCACGATTACACTTCTTACCACATCTTTACCCGAGAGAAAGTTGATATCGAGTTCCTCAATTGAGTTGAGTAACCGTACCGCGTGTAACAGCCCGGAGCTAGATTTCCGAGGAAGGTCGATCTGGGTGACGTCGCCCGTGATGAAGGCGCGTGAGCCCTCTCCTATTCGTGTAAGGAACATCTTCATCTGTTCCTTGGTTGTGTTTTGAGCCTCATCTAGCAAGACCACGCAGTCTTTGAGACTGCGACCACGCATGTACGCCAAAGGAGCAATCTCAATCATGTTGTTGGTTTCTAGTTTGTGCAGCAGTTCACCCGAGCTCAGGTCCTCGATCGCGTCATACAGTGGCCGCAAGTACGGGTTAATCTTTTGCGCAAGATCGCCGGGCAAGAAGCCGAGGTTCTCTCCGGCCTCAACTACGGGGCGTGTTAAGACAAGTTTGCGTTTTTTTCGTGTCAGGATGTCATGTAGCGCCGCAGCCACCGCCAGGTATGTCTTTCCGGTACCTGCCGGGCCTATGCAGAAAACCATTTCCTTGGTTTGAAGGCTGTTTATGTAACGGGCTTGGGCGTGACTACGCGGAGTTACCGTTCGATGTAACCCCGGCAACTCTATCCGCTGCTCCAGGAGCATGTCGGCTCCCTGAGTGTCATTCTCAGTTACTGTTCGATACACGGATTGAATGAGATCTACGCCTATTGTGATGCCCGCATTAAGGTGCTGTTCCAACCGACGGAGCACTTCGGAAAATATCCGCTGCTTTTCAGGATCGGAGTCGCTCAGGTAAATCTCATTCCCACGTGTAGTAACACGCGACTGAAGGAGTTCTTCCAGGTAGGCGATATTGCGGTCGTTCACTCCGCATAACTCACCGACTATGTTATGATCCGCAAGAACAACTGTGGTACTTTGGCCCAATGCCACTCCTCATTCCGATAAAAGTATAGCGCTGGCGTTGGTGCGTGGTCAAGCCACCAGCTTTATTCGTCAAAGACAAGTTCACCGTCCTCAAAAAGTAACTCTCGCCGCAGTTCCGGGATAGGCCGCCAAACCAGCGCAAGTTCAAGACGTGAACTCCATCTGAACTGTTGGCTACCGTCCGGTCCGGTCTCGAGCTCCGGTTGGCCAGCGTAGTCAATACTCAAAGTCCAGTCGTCCAGATAATGTAACACCCCAACTTCCAGTTGTTGTACATTGAAAAACGAGGTTTCTCTGGCACGAGTGTCGAAAAAATTAAACGAATCCGCCAGATCCTGGAACAGGTTTCGTTGTTCAAGCTCCAGCTCGTCCGAAAGCTGCGGAATGTACCGGTATGGTTGATCATTTCGCGTGACCGAGGCAAAACGGAGGTCCATGAATTGATATACCCGCGCAAGGTATTCAAAGCGAATATCAAAAACGCTTTCGGTGTAGCGCAACAGGTCCATATCAAGAGTGGACCTGATTAGGGCCGCACTACGCACTCTGTTCTTCCACAGCGGCGGGGTTTCGGTGTCGTACTGTACCGAGACCCTGGCGTTAGTCGGGCGGAAATCACGGTCGTCACGTTCCTCCCAACCGTTTGGCGCACCTACAAAACGATAACTGTTGGTGGTGCGGGCGGTTAGTCCGAGTGTAAGGAACCACAGTCTTAAGTCGGTTATGCTGGAGGTAATCTCGTCTTCTTCAATATCGTAGACAAAACGTTCGGTCAACGTGATATTCGGGCTCGGCTGATAGCGTTGGTCTATGATGAGCGGGTTCCATCTCCAGTCCTCACCCTCGGGGCGACGAACCGCAGTTGAAACGACGGTTCGAAGGGGCCCGGTAATGGCTTCGGCTCGTC
>PXEI01000362.1 GCA_003564775.1 Spirochaetaceae bacterium | reverse complement strand
TTTCGTCCCATGGCTGTACCAGTTGATCAGTCCGCAAACTCAATAACTCCGGGGCAACTCAAGACGGGGATGGCTACCACCGGGTTTGCCTTTCGTGGGTACAACGTCACAAATCTGGGCCGCACCCCGGAACTGCTGGAGCATCACCTCTACGGATCGATTGTCGAGCGGCACCTTCGTGAGGCGGGGGAAGTCTGTGAGGCGATAACTTCACGTCCGGTTGATCTTCCGGCTCAGGTTCGTTCGCGTACCGAAACGTCTGTAACAAGATATCCAGAGGCGGTAGCGCTTATCTGTGCAACCGAGATTGCACAGATTTCGCTACTTGAGAAGTTTTTCGGCATTTCATTTCATCATTCACGGCTAGCATTTGGGTTTAGCCTTGGAGAAATTGTTGCGCTGGCTGCTGGTGGGGTCTTTGATTGGCGGGTAGGAATGCGAGTTCCTCTGGAGTTAGCCGAAGATTGCGCCGCATTGGCGGATAAGGTGAGTATGGGTGTGCTATTTTCTCGGGGCGCCGTCATAACGATGGAGGATGTGCTGCGCCTGTGTATTCGCATTAACAGCGAGAACGACGGACTCATGGGAGTCTCTGCACAGCTCGCACCCAACGCCTTTCTGCTGCTGGGGCAAGGAAGTACCATAGATCGATTCAAGGCGCGTATGCACACGCAGCTATCGCGTACCGTGAACCTACGTAAGAATACCGACACCTGGCCACCATTACACACTACAATTGTCCGGCTAAAATACATTACCGACCGATCGGCAAATCTTCTTCATACGCTTGAAGGTGGGTTCATGGCGCCGAGTGTTACTACCTTATCCATGGTAACCGGCAAGGCGAGTTACAATGATTACAACTCGCGCGACCTGCTGCGAAAATGGACGGATCATCCCCAACTGCTCTGGGATGTTGTTTACGAGTCACTCTGGATGGGCGTCCAGACCATTGTACACGTGGGTCCCGGCCCCAACATTATTCCCTCTACCTTTCAACGACTCAGTGACAATGTGAGAACTCAGATAAAGGCGAACTTTGGTGTGTGGACCTTGTCTGAAGTGGTGCGTAGGCAATGGCTTCAAACCGTTCTTCCTAACCGAACCGCGCTCTTGCGCGCTCCGTTTGTTCAACACATTATGCTGGAGGACTGGCTTCTTGCCCACGCTCCGGAGTAATGGGTCCCAAGATAAAAAAGGAACCGGAAAACTCCGATAGCTTGTGATAAGATCGAATCTTGTGTACACTCCGAGCAATTATTAACTAAGTTATTGGAGATAGAATTGATTCCTGCCCTAACGGCAATGGGACTCGCTTTCGGTGCGGGTATGATACTCATTCCATTGCTCATGAAGCTCTCAAAAATGAAGGGCTGGTTTGACATTGCGGATGAGCGTAAGATCCACAGTGGCCAGGTTCCTTTCCTTGGCGGTGTGGGCATTTTTTTTGCCTTTATGCTGGCAGCCGTGATTGTTTTTTTGGTATTTCTTGCGAAGGATCCTGCACGTGACTTTGCAGCGCGATACTACGCTCTTCTCCTTGTGGGGCTTACCTTTATTCATGCTGTCGGCGTGTTCGATGACTTCATCAACATACACGCCATGCGAAAACTGATACTCCAGGTCATTGCCGCCAGTCTTATAACGGCTGGAGGGGTGGTTATCCATGGTTTTTCGGTACCTGTGCTGGGAATTCAGGTTGAGTTGGGGCTACTTGCGTATCCAATTTCGGTGCTATGGATTATTGGAATTGGCAATGCAGTAAACCTAATTGACGGCATGGATGGTATGGCCGGTGGGGTGGCTGCATTTATTGCTGTTGCCATGCTTGTACTTGGTGTGGTCGCAGGAGATCAACTGGTAACCTTGTTATCGGCGGCGCTGATCGGTGCGCTCATTAGCTTCCTTGTCTTTAACGCACCCCCCGCATCCATCTTCATGGGTGATGGCGGTTCTCTGTTTTTGGGCTATACTATCGCTATTCTGCCCATTATGCACAGCTCACTTCCTAATCCAGGTCTGGATTTTACTATTCCAGTAACGCTCCTGCTCATACCTATTCTTGATACCGTCAGTGCGATCTTGAGACGACAACGCCGAAGGGTTCCCATTCACCAACCGGATAAAGAACACGCGCATCACAAACTGCTTGCTCTTGGCTTATCTACCAGGCAAGCGCTCTTGGTAGTCTATGGTATGAGCGCGCTCATATCCGGCGCGGTTATCGTGTATGTAGTTGAGCGAGACGGACTGGGTATGATTCTCCTTGCAGTTGCCTGGATCGCCTCAATTTCGGCTTTTCTTATGCTGTCGCGAGTTCATCGGGTTCAGGTACGACACAACCGTAACTAGTCTGAACTGGCGTTTGGGCCTGGTGAAAGTTGTCCATACTCGAAGAAAACCAGTGTTCGCTCGAAAGCTTCTCTACGACTTGCCCGACGACGATACAGTTCGTGACGGCCATCGCTGAACACTCGGATTTCGGAACCGGGAAGAAAGTGCTCCAGCACCGCGATGTTATGGCGCCAGGCGACAATATCGTCAGAGTCTCCTTGCAGAATCAGAACCTCTGCTGAGTTCGGATGAGCCTTCTCAACACGCACCGCATAGCGGTTGGCGGCGGCTACCCAGCTCAGGGGCATGGTGCGTGCGGCCAATGGGTCGCTATCGTCGGTTGGTATCTGAAACATTACCTGCCGGAAGGCGGCCGTAAGCGGTGGAAGCAAAGGATAGCCCCGAAACCGCACAAGCGGCGAGGCCAAGGCAATACGTCGAAATTGCTGTCCATGGCCCTGTTGCAGCAGTTCCAGAAACGCCGCCCCACCGGTACTGAAGCCTATGCCAAAGTATGGCTCAGGAAATGACTCGCTCACACCATAGGCATGGACGGCTTGAACGCAACGCGCGTACTCGCCAAAGTCATCTATACCCCCTGGCCGGCCACCGGAAAGGCCGTGTCCCGGTAGATCCAAAGCCAAAACAGCATAACCATGTTCGCTGAGTCTTCGAATAAGGTAGGACAGATGACCCGCATGGGAGAGGTACCCATGCACAACCACCACGGTACCCGCCTTGCGTTCCGTGAGCGGGTGAAATTCATGGACAGCAACCTGGTAGGCCATTTCGTGCTGAGTCGTGTCGGTCGAACAGGACAGGTAGCTTGTATTTCGTGCGCTAACTGGGAAGTCCAGTTCGTACATTGTGTAAAACTCAGTCGGTTCAGGGACGACTCGACCCGCAGAGGTTCGTGGGCGTGGTTGCATGGTACACCCCTGCTGGGTCAGCCCCAAAGTAAGAGCGAGAGCAATGCAGAGGAGTGTACCTGGCGACCGGTACCATGGACGTGAGGTTGGCATGTTCGTAGTGCTGTGTTGTGGGTAAGCTCTCGCGACCATCGTACTGAAGTGTAGCCCGACGATCCTGACCATGCAACGACAGCTACTATGAACCAGGCCATTTATGAACAGTGCCGAAGGGCTCAGTTGGGGCGCGCGATAGGCGCTCACAATTCCAGGATCCAGTCTTTACTTTTGGGCGGCTGCGGCTGTACTATTCAGCGCATGAACGAAAAACGACTTCCTTTTACCTACGAGTTTCTCAATGAACTCACACGTACCTATTCCACGCCCTTCCATATATACGACGAAGCCGCAATTCGCGAGAACGCACGAGCCCTCAACGAAGCTTTTGATTGGGTAGAGGGTGGGTTCAAAAATTTTTATGCCGTCAAGGCACTGCCGAACCCGCATATCATGAAAGTTCTTCATGAGGAAGATATGGGCTTTGACTGCAGCTCGTTCATTGAACTCGAGTTGTCTGAGCGTATAGGTGTCACTGGTGAGGAAATAATGTTTACCTCAAACGCCACACCACTGCATTACTACAAGAAAGCTCTTGATCTTGGGGCCATAATCAACTTGGACGACATCTCACATATCCCTTACCTTGCAGAGAACCTCGAAATGCCGGAACTGATCTGCATGCGCTACAATCCCGGTCCTCTGAAGGAAGGAAACGTAATTATCGGTAAGCCCCAGGAAGCGAAGTTCGGTTTTACCGAGGATCAGATCCTGTCTGGATTCAAGCTGGCGCGTGATTATGGTGCAAAGCGGTTTGGACTCCATGCCATGGTGGCCTCTAATGAGCTTGATCCTGCGTATTTTGTAGAAACAGCCGAACTTCTTTTTGAGTTGGCAAAAAAGCTCTGGAAGCGCCATCATATTAAGCTTGAGTTTATTAATCTCGGTGGTGGTATGGGAATTCCATACAAGCCCGAGCAGAGCGCCCTGAGTTATCAGGAGATATCAGAAGGTATTCAAAAAGCCTACAACTCTACAGTCCGCGGAACCGAGTTTGGTCCCATACGCATTGTCACTGAAAACGGTCGGGTAATCACCGGCCCCTACGGATATCTTGTTTCGCGTGTGACTCACATCAAGGACACTTATAAGCGTTTTGTTGGATTAGATGCCAATATGGCAAATCTCATGCGCCCGGGAATGTACGGGGCTTATCATCATATCTCTGTACTCGGAAAGACCGAAGCAACTCCCCGCCGCCTCTACGACGTGACCGGTAGTCTGTGCGAGAATAACGACAAGTTTGCTATTGATCGTGAGCTTCCTGAGATTGAGGTCGGTGACTTGGTTGTGATTCATGATACCGGCGCCCACGGCCATTCAATGGGCTTTAACTACAATGGGAAGCTACGCTCGGCGGAGCTGCTTTATCAAAGCGACGGAACCGTGAAGCTCATTCGCCGTGCCGAAACGACTGAAGATCACTTGTCAACGCTCGACTTTAGCGAGTTTGGCTAAGCCCCAGAACTTAACCCAGGCGGCGAACGAGCGGATTGCGTGCCTCGAGCTCAGTTCTCTGTGAGTCGTCACAGCTATAAGGCTCATTGCAGTTCACATCTTGGCGGTTGGTCTTTGCGAGCAGCTTCGTAAATGATGTGCATAGTTTGTTCTCGAGATCCCTTCGTGATGCACACGACAACAGTTCATGACGAAATAGTTCGTTGCGAACCAAACCGACGAGACAGGAAAGCACCTTGAGATAGTCCATCTCCGAGTCAGGATGGTTTGCTACCACGAAAAGTAACTGCACTGGACGACCATCCATTGCCCCAAACTCCAACCCATCGTTAGAGACACCAAGTGCTACTAAAGGTACCGAAACCTCCGGAGTCCTTCCGTGCGCCACCGCCACCCCGTGACCAAACCCGGTAGACTGAACTTTCTCACGTGCTATAACCTTTGCGGCGAAATCGTCAAGATCCAGGTGAGGTACACCGCGAAAGATTTGTGAGCGGTATACCACTTCACGGATGGCTTCATACTTGTCGGTACTCTCTATATTCCAAACAACGCTTCCGTCGCTGAAGAAACTATGTTCACAGAGGTTGTTCATAAGTTCAGTACTATAGTTTTCAAAGCGCTA
Source organism: Spirochaetaceae bacterium (assembly GCA_003564775.1). GTDB lineage: Bacteria > Spirochaetota > Spirochaetia > DSM-27196 > SLAA01 > SLAA01. The sequence goes on along the minus strand of PXEI01000362.1, from coordinate 6,632 downwards.
AGTCAATAGCCCCCCTAGCAGCTTTTCTGATACTATACCTGTGTCTATGAGACGCGAAATACGAACCAAGCCCAGTCTCCACGACGGGCGCAGCACCGAACTCGCCACCCGCATTTCACGGCTCCTGCCGAAGGTGCATCTGAGCTACATAGAGGTGCGCGATGTTTTTATTCTGCAGGGATATTGCGATGTTGACGACCAGGTCTTTGGCCGGGTTTTCATTGATCCTGTGTGCTCTGAGCTACTCAAGGAAACCGAGGCAGAGACTGAGTCCGGGTTCGGATTTTCCGGTCCGGGAGCTCCCGAGCCGACATCGACCTGGAACTACTCAATAGAAATTGCTGTTAAACCCGGAGTTACTGACACAGTTGCCGATACTGCCGAGGAAGCGCTTGCTGCTGAGATTGGCTTGGAAGGTTCCGGCAGTTCCGGCCCTGACGCTGGCACAGTATCGGAAACAATCAGCACCGTCCAGACCGCCCGCCGTTACCTGCTCGGTGGAGTTGGGTTTGAAGAAGCCCAGGCCATTGCCGCCGAGATTCACAACCCACTCATTGAGTTTGCTGAGATCATTTCGCGCGAGGCCTTCGATGCTGGAGAACGTCACCCGGCGTTCTACCCGCTACATCCGGACCCAGTACCACCTGTCGTTGAGATGTACGATGTGGCTGGCATGGACGAGTCTGCGCTGGTGCAGCTTTCAAATGAACGTCTATTGGCGCTCAGCCGGGAAGAACTCCATGCCATAGCTGAGCATTATCGTGATCCCAAGCTCATAGAAGCGCGGCTTGCTGCCGGATTACCAGCCGGGGCTACCGACTGCGAGCTTGAGATGCTGGCTCAGACCTGGAGCGAGCACTGTAAACACAAGATCTTTCAGGCGAGGATTCGCTACCTCGAGTATTCTGGCGCGCCTGAGACACAGGGTTCCGGCCCGACGAGTACGCGTGAGGAACGAATTGACGGATTGTTTGGAACATTCATACGCGGCGCCACCGAGACGGTTGCACACGGCCGTGACGATATACTGTCGGTCTTTCATGATAACTCCGGGGTAGTAGCCTTTGATGATGAGCACGTCGTGTGCTTCAAGGCAGAGACCCACAACTCACCCAGTGCGCTTGACCCTTACGGTGGTGCAATTACCGGTATTGTTGGTGTGAACCGGGACATTATGGGAACCGGACGTGGGGCGCGGCCAATCCTCAACACAAACGTACTGTGTTTTGGCTATCCGGACACCGCAGCCTCGGAACTGCCACGCGGGATCATGCCTCCTGAGCGTGTGTTGCGCGGGGTGCATCAAGGAATTGTCGATGGGGGGAATCAGTCCGGAATCCCGACAGTTGCTGGTGCCTTTCTGTTTGACGAAAGCTACATGGGAAAGCCGCTGGTCTTCTGCGGAACCGCTGGAATAATGCCGCGCATGCTTGCGGGGCGCCCATCATGGGAAGAGGACATCGACCCAGGTGATCTAGCGGTCATGGTTGGCGGTCGCATAGGCAAGGACGGTATCCATGGCGCCACCTTTTCTTCCCTTGCACTCGAAGAGGAGTCCCCGAGTTCTGCTGTCCAAATTGGGGATCCCATAACCCAGCGCCGCATGATGGACTTTCTGCTGGAGGCACGTGACCTTGGGCTGTATAAGGGAGTTACCGACAACGGAGCCGGCGGGCTCTCATCTTCACTTGGCGAGATGGCGCGGAGCAGCGGTGGAGTTGAGATAGAGTTGGCATCGTGCCCCTTGAAGTATCCAGGGCTCGCGCCATGGGAGATTCTTGTATCTGAAAGCCAGGAACGCATGAGCCTTGCGATAGATCCTGCTACACAGGCCCAGTTTTTTGAGTTGGCCCGCAGGCGCGGTGTTGAGGCAACAAAGGTTGGAAGGTTCACCGGGGATGGGTTTGTTCGGTTGTCGTACCAAGAAAAGCCTGTCGGGCTACTTCCGTTGTCTTTTCTCCACGATGGGGTGCCGAGGATGGAGCTGAGTGCCCGTTGGATTCCCCCTGAACACCGCTACGCCTCCAGCATCATACCGGCTTTGCCTATTCACTCCAAACTACCGCCGGATCCCGGCGCACCTCCCCTGCCTGCCTACACCGATCACCCTGAACAACTGCGAGCAGACTTTCTGCGCATACTTTCCAACCCCAATGTTGCGTCCAAGGAAACCTGGATTCGTCGTTATGACCATGAAGTACAAGGAGCCACGTACGGCAAGCCGTTTAGCGGTCCGGAGCAGGCGGGGCCCAGCGACGGTGCCGTGCTCCGACCTGGATTCTCCGGCACCCGAGGGTTGAGTGTTACCCACGGTATCTGCCCCAGATATGGAGACTGGGATACCGAACACATGGCGGCCGCGGCGGTAGATGAGGCATACCGCGCCCATATTGCCCTTGGAGGTGACCCCGACCGTGCATACGTGCTTGATAACTTCTGCTGGCCAGACCCGGTTCAGTCGGAGTCTACTCCGGACGGAGAGTACAAGCTGGCACAGTTGGTGCGGGCCTGCCGTGGACTGCGAAAGGCATGCGAAGCCTATGGCCTTCCGCTCATTTCCGGCAAGGACTCAATGAAGAACGATGCGGATATAGCTGGCAGAAAGGTCTCGGTTCGTCCTACGCTTCTGGTGAGTCTGTTGGGAATCATCCAACATGCCGAGAAGTATGTCTCAAGTGATTTTAAGGTTGCGGGTGACCTCATTTACGTACTCGGGCAGACTCGCGGAGAGCTAGGCGGCACGATGTACGAATCGGTATCCGGTAGTCCGCTTGGTGAGTCACCAGCTCCTGATCTTTCGACAGCGCCTGCGTTGTACCGGGCTGTTGCCGCGCTGAGTAGTGCCGGGCTTCTGCGGTCGGCACACGACCTCTCTGATGGGGGGCTTGCCATAGCGGTTGCTGAGAGCGCTCTTGCGTCCCAGAATGATGGGAGGGCATTGGGCGCGGATATCAAGTTAGAAGCGCTTCCATTGGGGCCACGGCCAGGTCGCCCTGATACAGTTCCTTTGTTTGAGACAGCGCGACTTCTGTTTAGTGAGTCCTGCTCACGATTCCTGGTGACGGTTGCCCCAAAAGATAGAGCCGAGTTTGAGGCTATCCTTAACGGCTTGCCTTACGCCAGGGTTGGGGAAGTTACTCGAAAGTCCTTTGTACGATTTACTCGTTCCGGCGAGGAACTTATTCGCATTCCGGTTGAAGAACTGGAAGAGGCCTACACTACACCAATACTTCCGGGTGAACCGCGCCAAGTTCAGCAGGCGCGCGTTAAACCTCTCGTGGACGCCCATCTACCTTCTGGGACTGTGAAAACTTCTGGAACTGTGAAAAGGCCACAAGTAACGCATGCCGGTTCCGGACGAGTCCCCGACGACGCGCCGCGAGCGCTTGTGCTGACCGGCTATGGCATTAATGCCGATCTAGAGCTGGCCGAGGCCTTCCGCCGCGCCGGTGCCGAGGTTGAGCTGTTGCCCTTTAGTGAACTCCTGCAAGATTCTCGGGCTTTACGACGGGGGAGGATCCTTGCTTTGCCAGGAGGCTTTTCATTTGGTGATCATCTGGGATCGGGAATGGTACTCGCTGCGCTCCTTAAGCGCAAACTCCGTCAAGATATTGAGTCGTATGTAGCCGACGGAGGCCTGGTGCTTGGTGTGTGTAACGGTTTCCAGGTACTGGTTAAGTCGGGGTTGCTGCCCAATCTTTCCGGTGACTGGGAGCCAGTTGTCTCACTTACCCACAACAACCAAGCGTGCTTCGAAGACAGTTGGGTTAGTTTAGACCCAGAGCCTGGCAATACATCTCCCTGGTTACACGGTTTGTCTCGGCTTGAGTGTCCAGTTCGGCATGGAGAGGGACGCTTTGTTTATGCGGATGCAGATGTCCGAGATGAAATTCGGGAACGCAAGCTGATTGCGCTTCGTTACTCTTCAAGAAACCCCAATGGGTCTGAGGACGATGTAGCGGGCCTTACGGATGTAAGCGGTCAGGTGTTGGGGCTTATGCCGCATCCGGAGGCTTTTCTTGAGCCAGCCTTGCATCCAGCTTATCCGCGTTCACGTTGTGGTGGAGATCCTGCGCCGATTGATGCGCTTGCGCCCTTTCGAAACGCGGTGAGTCATCTACGGAATGAGTAGTTGTAGGTGAGTAGGTGCGAGTAGTTGTCGGTGAGCAGTACTGGGTGGAGCGTCGTTAGGACGGCGGCTGCAGGGGGCTTGACGGCCCCCTTTGATTTTCTATCCTGGCGGTGTATATTGTTCGCATGGGAAACAGTTCCTTCGTAGAAGCAGAAATATGGACCGTTGCTCGCACAGACAAAGGCAATGCCGTTTTGGTGAAGCCGCTTGGATCGGAGCGAGCGGTTCCAATCTTCATTGGACAACTCGAGGCGCAGTCAATTCTGATTGGGCTTGGGAATGTTCCAATGCCCCGACCTCTCACGCATGATCTGGTAATTCAGATGCTCGAGAAACTTGGGGTCACTGTCGAGCGAGTTGAAATCACAGATTTACGAGACGGCACGTTTTATGGCCGAATACTCATGAAACAAGGCATTAAGAAAATAAGCATAGATTCACGGCCATCCGACGCTCTTGGAGTCGCGGCCCGCCTTCATTGCCCGGTCTTTATTGCAGAGAGTGTTGTAGAGGAAGCCGGAATTGCCGTGAACATGATTCAAACTGAGGACGATCAGACAATTTCGCCGTTTAGCGACGACGAGGATGAGTCTGACACCGAGCCCGACAATGAAAAAGACCGGCTCCTCACTGAGTTACAGCAAGCAGTCGAAGCCGAGAACTATGAAGAAGCGGCTCGGCTCCGAGATAGAATTAACGAACTATCTTAATTTCATCTACTAAGCACATTAACCAATATTTCTCTCCCTTGCTGATCGGCGTCCTGGTACGTATACTAAGACTACACACCAGACCCAGGAGCCGAGCTAATGATGTCGCATGAGTTAAAAAGTCTATCTACCGGCGTTCTTACTCCAGTAACCAGCCTGCGAAGTGAGAGGAGTGTCGGTACGGGCGAGTTTGCCGACCTAACGCTTCTCGCTGCCTGGGTTAAGGATGCCGGACTCAACATCATTCAAATCCTCCCTGTCAACGATACCGGCTCCGACAGTTCACCCTATAGCGCACAGAGCGCCTTTGCTCTGCACCCGTTGTATCTGCGGCTGGACGACCTCCCGGAGCTCAAGGGTTCCGGAGGCTTTGAAGAACGCGTGCAGGAACTCCGAAAGGCCTTGAGTGGTGAACGGCGACTTGAGTATGAGCGCGTTCTTCATGCAAAACTTGAGTTTCTTCAGGGCTTATACGAAGCTCGGCGGGCAGATATCGCTCATGATCCGGGTCTTCAGGCGTGGATGCTCGAGAACGACTGGGTACGAGATTATGCCGTATTTCGGGTCTTGAAGGCACGCAATAGTCGTAAGGCATGGTGGCAATGGGAAGAACACCAGAATCCAAAGGACGAGCTCATAGCCGAGTTCTGGAAAGATGATGCGACCCGCTCACAACTGATCTTCTTCGCTTGGATTCAGTATCGACTGGAGCAACAACTCCAGTCGGCGAAAAATGCATTAACTGAGATGGGAGTGCTCCTTAAGGGCGATATACCCATTCTGATGAACGAAGATAGTGTTGACCTTTGGCGCCAACGTGACTTTTTCCGAACTGATCTCCGTGCCGGGGCGCCGCCGGATATGTTTAGCTCACTCGGGCAAAACTGGGGTTTTCCGGTTTACGACTGGCATGTGCTTGAGAATTCCGATTACAGCTGGTGGCGTAGTCGCGTCCGCCAGGCCTCGAAGTTCTACCATGCGTACCGCATTGACCACGTCCTGGGGTTTTTCCGCATCTGGGCCATTCCCACCGAGCATGAAAGCGGGATACTTGGACGATTTGAACCAAGTGCAACACTCAGCCGTGCCGAGCTTCATGCTGCAGGTTTCTCCGACGACCGTATTCGATGGCTTGCCGAACCACACATTCCAGGTAGCGCCCTGCGCGATGCGCTTGGAAAGGAGTCGGAACTCTGCATCTCTCAGCTTCTGGAGCAGATAGGGAGTGAAGATCTTTACCTCTTTCAGTCGCAGGCTGGAGGTGAACGAGGGATATATGCTGCTGACTGCTCCGACGAGGCGAAACAGTTCCTCGTGGAACAGTATCGTGAGCGCTCGCTGATCAAGATTGACGACGAGACCTACATCTATAGCTGGAGTTTCCGTGAGTGCAGTCGCTACACAACGCTCAGTGAGCATGAGAAACAGGTGTTTGAGGGTCTGGTTCAGCGCATCGGTGAGGAGAACGAGCACATTTGGCAGACACAAGGACGAAAGACCCTTCAAATGATGCGAGAAACGGTGGATATTCTTCCCTGTGCCGAGGATCTTGGCGTTGTACCCGAGTCTGTTCCGGAAGTTCTAGGCTCATTAGGCATTCTTAGCCTCAAGGTACCGCGGTGGACACGTGACTATGACCAGTCGGGTGCGCCGTTCATTCTGCCAACGAGTTATCCCTTTTTGTCGGTGTGTGCGCCATCGGTGCATGATACAAGCACGCTGAGAGAATGGGGGAATGTTGAGATGTCCAAGGACGAGCGTTCCGCGTTTTGGGAGCTTCTTGGGTACAC
>PXEI01000494.1 GCA_003564775.1 Spirochaetaceae bacterium | reverse complement strand
GCTCGATAAACCACTAATCTTATCGAGCGCTCCTTCGAGCCGCCAAAAGCCTACCGGTGCACCGCTGTCAGCGAGGCATCCACGGACAGTCGGCCAGGGGCCGGGCTACCGGTCCAGTGGCGCAGCAGGAAACTGTTGCCGCCTCCCACCTTTGAAAAGAGGGAGTTCGTATCTGCGATCGTACCGAGGCGCGCGAGTAATTACGCGCAAGCTTCGTGTGCTGGCGGTGCGAACGAGAGGAGGCAACTCAATGGGAAACGAACAATCCCAAGGCCAAAGCATTTTCGAGAAGCATAAGTCAACTCGACGTGACTTTTTGAAAGTGAGTGGCGTTAGTCTAGCGGGAACGGCCCTTTCGCTGTCCTTGCTTGGCTGTCTAACCAATGGTGATCCAGCGGTCAAAGCATGGCCCACTGCGTCCGGGGCCATTATCCATGATCCACGACTCTGCACCGGCTGTCGGCGTTGTGAAATGGCCTGTACCGTAACCAACGACGGTAAAGCGCACCCCAAGATCTCTCGAATCAATCTGCGACGAAACTTCAACTACGGTCCTCATGGTCCGGCCACCGACTTCAATGCGGGACCTGGACAGCTGGGAAACTTCAAGCTCATAGGTGAAGAGTGCAAGCAGTGTGCGGACCCGTACTGCGGCAACATCTGCCCAGTCAAAGCTATCTCTGCGGACCCACACACTGGAGCGCGTCTGGTAGATGAGAACACCTGTATCATGTGCGGTGCCTGTGAGCAGGCCTGTCCTTTCGACGCAATTATTCGCGACCCGGAAGACGGCAAGGCAAAGAAGTGCACCTTGTGCTACGGGCAGCCTGCATGTGTCGACCGGTGCCCGAACGAAGCAATTCGTTTTGTTAGCTGGGAAGATGCGGTGCGCATTTATCATGAGCGTGGACACGGACTTGCAGTCCGAAGCCCGAAGGCCTGAGCGAGTAATAGGAGACTAAGAAGATGGCAGAATATGGAGGATGGACAGGCAAAATTTTGCGTGTCAACCTGAGCTCCGGTATGATTTCTAACGAGCCAATGGAGAGATATCTCCCGTACCTTGGTGGTATGGGTCTTGGCAACCGAGTCATGTGGGAAGAAGTCCCCGCTGGCACAAAACCCTATGATCCGGAAAACCGTATTGTATTCGCGGCTGGACCGCTAAATGGCACCGGCGCACCAATGAGTGGTCGTACTCACATAACATCTCTCTTGCCGACAAATCCGTTTTACGGTATTTCGGGCAGCCACATGGGTGGCTACTGGGCAAGTGAGCTGAAGTATGCTGGCTGGGACGGCATTATCATTGAGGGCCGTGCTGCATCACCGGTATGGTTGAAAATAGTAGATGACCGGGTAACAATTGAGAACGCACGTGGCCTTTGGGGACAAGGCATTTTTGACGTGGACGCCCGTATTATTGGAAAAATGGGCGAGGGTGCACAAGTTGCGACGATCGGCCCCGCAGGCGAAAACATGGTTAACTGTTCCATTATTCATACCGGATCCAGCCACTCGGCGGGTGGCCACGGTGGCATCATGGGCAGCAAGAATCTTAAGGCAATCGGCGTTCGTGGTACCGGTGCGGTAAAGATTGCTGGGCGGCGACAGGACTGGCTTAAGACCGACAAGGATCTCATGCAGATTATTGGTTCAAACAACCAGCATGTGCAGCCGCGGAATCCTCAAGCGTGGGCGGAGTTTCACGCAGCAAGCAGTCGCTGGAACTCTCGGGACGGCCTGTACTGGGGTGCTGCGGATCCACCGGTAGAAACAACCGATAACCGTCCTGAGCAGCTGAACCGGATTGGTTACCGCTGTATGAAGGCAACTATTGGCCACGGCGCAGCAGCGGAACCATACACAGTGCGTATGGGTGGCTGTTCCGCGTGTCCAATCCGCTGTCACTCTCAGCTGAAAGTACCGCAGCTCATGGACTACGGATATCCTGAGCATGTTTCCAACACCTGTATGGGGTACTTCTCACCGGGTGGAATGTTCGCTCGTGGCTACTTCGACTCGGGCACCGAGCCGAATGAAGGCCCTTTCATTTGCCGTACACTTGCGACTAAGGCAGCCGACACCTACGGCCTTTGGTTCAACTACGGGCAGATGGGTAGGGATCTGAACTATGCCTACAGCAAGGGCATCCTGGAACGAGTTTTACCTGCAGACGAGTATAACGACATTCCATGGCAGCTCATGCTTGACGGCGATCCGGCCTGGGGCCCGGAAATCATCCGACGCATATCTCTCAAACAGGGAGAGATTAGCCATCTGGGTGACGGCGCGTACTGGGTAGCCGAGCGTTGGGGTTTTGAGGAAGACTACTGGACCGAGGAGCAGTGGCGCTTGTGGTCGCGACTCGGTTTTCCGCGGCACCATAGCAACGAGACTCAAGGACAGGTCGGTGCACTGTACAGTCTGGTGTTCAACCGTGACCCACAGCTCCACACAACGGTGAACTTTGACCAGTCTGGACTCGGTCTGGAGGTCAAGAAGGAGATCGCGGAAGAAATCTGGGGCCCCGATTCCTACATGCAGCCCAACAACTACACTCCGATGAACGAACCAAAAGCAAAAGCGGCTCACTGGGCAATTGTCCGCAACGTTCTGCACGACTCACTAGGTCTGTGCAACTGGATGTACCCAATGCACGTCTCTCCGCTCAAGGAACGGGGCTACCGTGGCGATACCGCAAT
>PXEI01000444.1 GCA_003564775.1 Spirochaetaceae bacterium | reverse complement strand
GCGACAAACGCGCGGCGCAATGCCGCCTCGTTACCCGTCACGGTTTCGCCAAAGTAATCCAGCACGAACGCCTCATACTCTGCAACCGTGGCGAAGCTGTCTGCTCCGTCTACGCCCGTGCCGTCTTCGATTACCAGGGTCATTTCTTGCGGCCCTTTTTCTTGTATGGTTTGCGCGCCATGTTAGCCTCCCCCTAATTAAATCTCAACCGCCGCCGCGACCAACCCCAGCGCCGCCAGCGCTTCCGGGCCTCCTGATTTTCGCATCGCTCTATCCACTTTGCCTCCTGTCGTCTTGCATTGTCGATCAGCGCCGTCAGATCGCGCAGCGCCTGCTGCCCGGCGGGGGACAGGGTGGCAATGTTGTCGTTGGCTGCGCAGTGGCCCACATTCACGGGCGCTTCACATAGAGCGCTGCTCGGAATGTCCTAAGGTTTCCGCTCGACATGAAGAACCGCACCCGGTTGATTGCCAGCGCGGATTTCGTCATGCCCGCGCCGTTCAACAGTCCGACATTATTGCTCGCCTGCATGTTCCCGTGCCACGAAAACTGGGCTTGAGTGCTCTGTCCGGGCCGGGACAGGCTGATCGTGATCGTGGCGTTCTGGATATTGCCCGAGGTCGGCACCGCGCCAGTGATCGAGATCGCTGTGTCCTCGTGGTTCTGGCCGTGCGCCTCGGTCGGCCCGGCAGACGCCGCCTGAAACCGACGGAACACCCACGAGTAATCGGCGGCCCCATCAACCCACGTCGCGCCGTCGTCCGTGCTGACCTGCATCCGCAGGGCCTGCCCGCTGTCTGCCGCGCGCAGGGCCGTGATGGCGATCTCGATCCCCTCGGCATCCGGCAGCGGGATTTCGACCGTCGCGCCGCTGCCGTTTACGACACTGCGCCGCAGGATCAGCCGATCAGCGGTCGGCGTGTAGATCACGCCGTTACCGGACCTTATGTTGAACATGCCATTTTCCGGAATGTTGGTGTCTTCGACGGCAGGATTGGTGTCGATGCTGTTGGTGGTAGTGCAGCCCGCTGTTCGGATGATCCCGCCATTTGAGACCACCAGATCAGACCCGCCGTTATTTTCGACCGTAGCCCCACCGCTGATTTCCACCAGCCCAGCATCGCAGCGGATGCCGTTTCCGTCGCAGTCCTCGATTATGGTCAGGCTCGATCCGGTCAGGATTACCTCGCCGCCATCACGCGCCATAATACCGACGCCAGCAGCAAAGCTGGTATCAGAAACAGGCGTATCGTTCGACGCACGCCGAACGATGCACCCGTAGGCCACCACCCGAGCGCCAGCGTTGGCAAGGATGCCGATCCCGCAGTCCTCTAACTCCACACCCGTACCCATATGGACGCGGGTTCCGTGGTTGGCGTAGACGCCAGCGCCTTTCGCGCGGTTGAACTTGGCGCTTGTAGCATTCACGAATGACCCGCGCGAGACGTAGAGGCCGCGACCGAAGCCCATGTTGCCGAACCCATCATCGACCGCCCGCACGTCCTCGGCCTCGCCCGAGTGGAAATTGAGCCAAGAGCCGCCGCCCACCGATACGCCAATACTGCCCGCGCCGTTGAAGCGGGCCGTCTCTGCGTTGCAGAACGATCCCCGCGCCAGAGACAAGCCCCGGCGGCGCGCGTTGATCACGCCGTTGCGCACGCCGAACGGGGCCTCACCGCCCACGTTGAACGTGGATGCGTTGCGAAGTTGGATGCCGTCGCGCCCCGTGTCCTGCATATCAAAGCGCGCGGCCAAAGTTGGCCCTTGGCTGTAGTCCAGCAGGAACAAGTCCTCTCCCAGCGGCAGGTCGCAAGGCGCGGCAGTGGTCCACGCCGTGACGATGTAGTGCTGGCAATCGCGCCTTCTCAGGGTCAGCCCGGATGTCAGGGGGCCGCTCTCGACGTGAACCGTGATGTAATATCCGTTCGGGACAAGGCCAGCAGTCCCGTCAAAAGCTTCTTGCAGGCTGAGATAGTCGGTCGGGATACGGACCGTCATATTTTTGATCATAGGCCCCGACACTTGCCGCAGCTTCACGCCACCCTCGGTCGATTCTACTGCCGGGCCGGTGGCGTCGTCGATCAGGACCAGAAACGCTGCGCCCTCTGCCCGCGTGCGGATTATGTCACCCTCCGACACCGTTCCCGGCTGATCAGCAGTGTAGGTCAGCGCAGTATCCGCAAGCAGCGTGGACACATCGCGCCGCAGTCGGTCAGGCAGGACGCCTTGCGCATCGTCGCGGGCTGTTTCGGCGCGGGTGGCGTCTGTGGCTACGTCCTGTGCCTTTTCCACAAGAAGCGCCTCAAAACCCGCTTTGGTGGGGATGGGAAAGTTATTAAATGTCATGACCAGAGGCCCTCCACTATGTCGATTGCTTCTTGCGTCACCACGAGTGCTTCGTTTTCGTCACTGACAAGCATTTCGGTGCCGTCATCGCTGGTGAGCGCTATGAGGTCAACAGGCGAGGGGCCGGGGGGAGCGAGGGTGCCACCCCGCCGAACAACGCGCCGAAAGCGCGGAGTAACCAGCGACATGCGCGGCATTCTTGGGCCGATAGCCATCAGACAAACACCAGCGCTTTAAGGGCCTCAGCCAGCGTTGCCGCACCCTTGCGCTTGTCAGCAGTCACGCCATGCGCTTCCAGCAACCTGATCAGCGTATCCTTGTCCATCGCGTCGATGCCTTCTGGCGTCAGGTCCAGCGACGG
>PXEI01000019.1 GCA_003564775.1 Spirochaetaceae bacterium | reverse complement strand
GTCGGGATCAAGTTCACCGGGAACGTCTCCATGTCGGGTCTGCAGCTCACCCAGTGAGTTGTAGACGCCGAATCCAATGATGCTGGGGTCTATCTCTGCAGGGTCTATGGGGCGCCTTTGAACGAAGAGCTCAAGAATTGCAGCGGATGCTTGGAGACTCTCATACTCCATGAGTAGATCATGCCCATGAGAGCTCTGCCGTGACAGCATCAGTAAGGCCGGTGCCATAACTAATGCCGTCGCAGCAATAAGGAGAGGAACTGCAATGCGTCGCAAAAGGGACCGTCTTGTCCATGTTTCAATCATGAGGCATTATTATATCTAAGATTCGCCATCTTCGCCGGCCTGACGGCTAGCGAAGACACCCTAAGTTTTCACACTGGAGTTAGCTACATGAGTGCTTTTGAAGGATTAGAACCACGCAGCCTATGGGCCGCTTTTGAGACCATCACCCGAATTCCCCGTCCGTCCCAACAGGAAGAGAAGGTGCGTGCCTGGCTGATAAAGGAAGCTGAGAAGCGCAACTTCTCGTATCGTACCGACTCGGTCGGCAATCTGGTGATGCAGGTGCCAGCAAGCCCGGGCAAGGAGAGCCGGCCGACCGTGGTGCTGCAAGGCCACATGGACATGGTCTGTGAGAAGAACCGCTCTGTTGAGTTTGACTTCCAGAACGACGCAATTCGTGTAGTGCGTGACGGGGACTGGCTCAAGGCCGACGGTACGACCCTGGGAGCTGACAACGGTATTGCCGTGGCCATGATGCTTGCGGTGCTTGATGACAACGTAGAACATGGGCCACTTGAACTCCTGTTCACCATGGATGAGGAAAGCGGACTGATTGGTGCCCTGGAACTTGATCCGACCCTGATTAGCGGCAAGATTCTGGTGAACATAGATAGCGAAGACGAGGGTGTTGTCTGTATCGGCTGCGCCGGTGGAAAAAACACCGAGGGGGAGGTGGCGCTGAGCACTGAACCCGTCCCGGATACCTGTGTCAGTTATGAACTTGAGGTGCTTGGTCTCAATGGGGGGCACTCCGGTACCGAGATCCATGTAGGGCTGGGAAATGCGATTTCCTTGTGTGCCCGAGTGCTTGACCGTCTTGCGCGTGTGACCCCTCTACGAATCTCATCCTTGAACGGAGGGGATAAACACAATGCAATTCCTCGTGAGTGTGCGGTTGTGTTCTCCGTTGCACAGGAATCTGGTGAGAGAGTTAAGAGCGTTGTTGCGGAGATGGAGCAAGAGATTCAAAGCGAAATTGGCGATATCGAACCAAGACTGCGGGTTTCGCTGAGTGCGGTTCAGGCACCACCTGACCCCGCAACTGTGCCGACCGCCAGTGAAGCCCTGATCCGTACCTTGCGCCTGATCCCGCATGGTGTGCTGGGGATGAGCAGGGTGGCACCGGGAGTTGTTGAGACATCAAGCAATCTGGCAGCAGCAAAGTTTGAAGGAAACTCACTCAAGTTACTTAGCAGTCAGCGTTCGAGTGTGGCCACCCTCTGTAACGAAGCTGCTGAACGGGTTCGCGCTGCGGTTGAGGCTGCAGGTGGCTCGGTTCGCTATGCAAGCGAGTATCCGGCCTGGCGCCCGAATCCGGACTCGGCTTTGCTTGCACGTTGCCGTGAGCTCTACAAAGAGATGAACGGCGCTGAGATTGAGGTGGCGGTAATCCATGCTGGACTCGAGTGTGGCGTGATTGGCTCCAAGGTGTCGGGAATGGAAATGATCTCAATCGGTCCGGATATTCGTGGCCCTCACAGCCCCGACGAACGCCTTTCAATTGGCTCAGCGGTCCGGGTTTACGAGTTTCTGAAATCCCTTCTTGGCCAGCTCTAAGCGAGGAAGTTGTTGCACGAAACACGCTCCCGCTCAATTTTCGAGTTTGATATCGTTCTCTTTCTGTCGGTCGTGCTTTTGACGATTGTGGGTGTGCTCTTTATCTACTCGAGCGGTGTGACATCAACAGGAATTGTGTTCTCCAACGAGTACATACGACAGATAATCTGGGCGGGTATAGGCCTGGTGTTTATGCTCGTGGTGGCTTTCACCGACTACCGGATCTTCCGCGAGGTAGCGGTTTACCTTTTTGTGTCGATGCTGGTGCTGCTGGTCATAACACTGTTGTTTGGTCGAGTGGTTAATGGAGCCCGGCGTTGGTTGGGGCTGTGGGAGTTTGGCATACAGCCGTCGGAGTTCACCAAGCTTGCGCTTATACTGGTAATTGCCAAGTATCTGGATCACGTCAAGGACGGTATTCGCAAACTCTCAACCTTCATCCTCGGCATGCTGCTTGTGTTCCCTCCGACCCTACTGGTGTTGGTGCAGCCTGATCTGGGAACGGCTACGGTGTACCTGCCACTGTACCTCATCATGGCGTTTGTGGCGGGGGCTAAGGCGTCCCACGTTGGGTTTTTCGTGCTCTCTGGCATTTCCATGCTCATTTTCACGCTGCTGCCGACCTATGAGCAGTTTGTCCTAGAACGTCACTCGCCGCTTATTTCCGTGCTTAGGGAGCCGGGGCCAGTCACAATACTACTCGTCACACTCGTGCTGGTTGTTGTGCTTGCGATTGTCGGTCGTATAGTCACCAAGCGGCGGTGGTTTTCGGCTATTGCGTACGGCGCATCTATACCGGCAGTGGGCGTGGCTGCTTCGATCTTCGTTCGCGGTTTTCTCAGACCTTATCAACTCATGAGACTGGT
>PXEI01000257.1 GCA_003564775.1 Spirochaetaceae bacterium | reverse complement strand
TCGAGGTTCGGAGAAAGAAGACCTCAAGGCGATGTATGAAAACGACGGTGACGATCACATTCCCGTTGTCTCGCTCTGGGACGGTACAGGCAAGGAGTTGGGGCGCTGGATTGAGGCGCCAGAGGCCGTGCAGGAGCGCAAGGAAACCTGGAAGGCCGCCCATCCGAACTTTGAGAGGCTATACCTGCGGCAGAAAGAAGGCGACAAGCAGGCGGCCAAGGAGTTTGGCACTCTCTACCGCCAGTTCCTTGAGGAAATGGCCCGCTGGTACCAAGAGGGGCTGTGGAACGAGACCGTGCGCGAGATCGTACAGCTTCCGGGCTCCCGGTAGTCCGGACTCCCGGTAGTAGTGTTGTGCCCTGCGCGTGCAACTGTGGCCCGCACCAACGGCTGGCCTACCATCTACGTCAAACGCTTAGCCATGAACAGCGGGCAGTCGTGTGACGACTCCTGCGTCTGCGGTTCGGTAGAGCGGGACACCTCGCAGGTGAAACCCAGACCCCGATAGAAGCTCACATTGCGTTTTCCGGTGCTGGTCACCAGGTGCAGACCGGGCACCTGGTGCCGAGCGAGACGGTCTTCCAGGTCATGAATCAAACGTGCGCCTAACCCCTGGCCACGGGCGCGAGAGGTCAGGTTGATGTGGAGATGCGCCGGATAGTCGGAGTACAAGTCGTCGAAAAGGGGAATGTGCTCGGCAAGTTGGTACAACTCGTGGTGGGCTCGGGTATCGGAGACTCCGCATATGTATCCCAGCATCTCATGGATGGAGCCTGCTTCAGAGGCGCACAAAAACAAGTCGGGAGCATTGTCCCAGTAGTACCCAAAATACTTCCGCAGGAACAGCTCACGATCCTGCCCGGTTAGCTCTGCTGCCTGTGGTGCGGTTTCCCAGAATACCGCGCACGCCGCCGGGTAGGCCGCGGCTGCCCGCTCCGGGGCCATCTCGGCGACTGCCTGTATCGTTATGGTATCCATTGGCGGTTCGACTCCTTTAGAGAGGCCCAGGGTAGACATTGTATCCGTTTGAGAAGAGCGTCTGCCTCATGTGTTCTAAGACTGCAGAAAAGCGTGGCTCCCAGTCGTCGGCGCCAGGCCGTCCATACCACAGCCCCTCGCTGATTGCGGCAAGGCGTACAAGTGCCATGTACTCGGCGTGACTGTGGCAGGGAACTGCCTCGGTCCAGAGGTTTGCCTGACCTCCAAGTACCTGTCCTCGTCCCTCGCCAGAGCCCTCCAGAACGGTCTCCAGATATCGTCCGGGCTCAAACGAGGCACTGTCATGAACCGTGCACACGCCCAGTCGCCCGGCTTCAAGTTCATCATCAACGGTCTTGTGATCCAGATATGCCCGTTTGCCCTCGGGAGCAAGGACAATGTCGTAGCCCCTCTCCAAGGCAGCAACAGCAAACTCTGGCGTCCGCCAGTTCACTATAATGGTCTCTGGTGGCAGGTCAAGCCGTGAGGCCTCGTCCCATACCAGCGGGCGTTTGCCCTGAGCCAATATCGACTCGGTCATGGTTCGGACTATGGTCTGATAGAGTTCGTCTGCACCGGAAAGCCCATGAGCTTGCAGGTACTCCCGGCAGGCCGGGCAGGAGTGCCAGTGGGTCGTGACAACCTCATCTCCGCCGGTATGGATGTATGGGCCTTCAAATATGCTGGCCAGCGAGCTGAATACGGCATCCACAAAACGGCTGCTTGTCTCACCGACCGGGCAAATCACGGACTCAAATATGCCCCACCGGGTCTGAACTCCGGGTGCCTGTCCAGTGCAGCCGAGCTCAGGGTATGCGGAAAGTGCTGCCGAGGCGTGCCCCGGAAGGTCTATCTCCGGCACAACTATAACGCCCAGGGCCGCGGCCGCGCGGTCAAGTTCGGTGAGCTCTTCCGGCGTATAAAACCCTCCGTAACGACCGTGCTCACTCGTTCCGTCATGGCGCCAAGCACCAATCTCGGTCAGGAGAGGATATCCCTCTACGGGAAGCCGCCAGCCCTGGTCGTCGCTGAGATGGAGGTGGAAGCGATTGTATCGAAACAACCAAAGGAGATCGAGAAAACGGACGAGTGATCTCATTGGGAAAAAGTGACGCGCAACATCAAGCATGAATCCACGCCAGGGGTGAGTGGGGCTGTCCTCAATTTCGACACATGGCAGCGTCATGTCGTTGCTACTCGTCTCACGCGCAAACATTACGGCCTGCGCCAAGGTCGCCAGGCCTGCGGCAACTCCTGCCTCATTCCTGGCATGGAGCTGTATGCCGGCCCCAGAGATACGTAGTCTGTATGTCGCCTGTTGGGCATACAGGGGAGAAGCTGGCCCAGCCTCCGCAGATGCAGCCTCCGCAGATGCCGGAGCCAACTCAATAGACACATGCGAATGTGAGTGCTCGGTAGTGAGCCCCCACGCGGCTCCACAAATCCGTTGTACAGCATGTGTTGCCGCCTGGGCGGCAGGAACCGTTCTGGCGTTTGCGCTCCACAGCAGTAGCGTTTTGGGAACCGGCCACGCTCCGGAGCGGTGTGTGACTGTGCGGGGTTGCGGGATCACTCTGCTCCAAAGCGGCAGGGGTTGCATCTACAGTACCTCAGCGCCCGAGATGAGCTCCCGCAGGTAGAAGTAACTGTCCTTGGGAATCCGCCGTTGGTCAATGTAGTCGGCGTACACAATGCCAAAGCGCTTGGTGTACCCGAGCGACCATTCAAAG
>PXEI01000029.1 GCA_003564775.1 Spirochaetaceae bacterium | reverse complement strand
CTGTCAAACGACAATTAGCTTGGCCGATCAGCGACAACTAACTTGGCCGCTCGTGGTGAATATGTTAGCGCATCTTTTCTGACATTTTGTCTTAGCAAAATGTCTGGAAAGATGCGCAACCGCTCGAAGAGCGGAAATCCTGGAAGTTAGGCTTTGGTTGACCGGTGGTCGTCACTGTCCGCAGCAAGCCTTTTGGCGGCGCTCTTCCTGCGGTAACTGTCGGTATTCAGTTCAAGAATGGTTGCGTGGTGCACCAAACGGTCCACCACCGCTACGGTCATGCTGGGATCTGGAAAGATACCATCCCAGGCAGAAAAGGGGTGATTACTGGTCACCACCATGCTTCGGCGTTCATAACGGTGGGCAATGCACTCAAAGAGCACTGCAGTTTCATCACGGTCGCGTTTCACATAGCCGATGTCGTCCAAACACAGCATCTGGTAGGCATCAAGCCGTTTGAGGGCTGCCTCCAGGCGGTGTTGTTCTCTGGCGGCTTGAAGTTCCTGCACCAAGTCAGTCGTGCGGTAGAACCGAGCGGTACGACCTTGGAGAAGGTGGGCGTACATGATTGCCGCCGCCAGATGGGTTTTACCCGTGCCCGAAGGCCCAAACAAGATGAGGTTGTGGCCTTGTTCGACCCACGAGCCTTGCTCGGCCAGTGCCAGGCAGGTGCGCTTGTTGAGCGCGGGCACAGCGCTGAAGTCAAAACCCGCCAGGGACTTTCCAACAGGCAAGTGTGCCTTTTGCATGAAGCGGGCAACGCGCCGATTTTGCCGTCCTGCGAGCTCTTCACTCAGGAGGGCGTGCACATAACGGCGTACACTCCACCCTTGAGCTTCTGCTGTCTGGGCAAGAGGCTCACAATACTGGGCAAAAGATGGCAGACGCAGGGCCTTGGCCAGGAGAATGAGGTCTGCTGGTTCATTCAGGGTGGTCGTTGCCGTGGTCGTGGTCGTTGGCGGTGTCATACCAATGCCTCCGACTGACTTGCGTGGGTGTCGGAAATTAGGGCATCATAATCACTGAGGCCATGCGGTCGAATGATCACGGTACAGGCATGCAGCGCTTGGGCAGTCCGTTCGTCAGCCTGGTGATGCAGGCGCGCCTGGAGCTCTTCATGGTTGGGCAATGCTTGTTGGCGCTGGGCGACTTCCTGAAGATAGCTGGCTACGGGTTCCTCGCCATGCTGGGCGGCAAGGGTGAGGATCTCTAGGTAGATTTTCACCGCGCGCTCAGGGGTAGGATGCTGTGCATCAAGGGTATTCCAGGCATCCTCAAAAACAGGGCTGGGATGGAGGACATCGCGGTAGGCAAGCTGACGAAAGGCGCCAGGTTTCCTGCGCAGAGAGCCAATAACATGGCGATAGTCAATACACCAGACACGGGCATTGGGTGTTGTCGGGCGGTGTCTCGCCGTCTCAAAGACGCACTCCGTTCCCAAGTATGCCTCCAGGCGATCATCATAGAGATGAACGCTTAACTGCTGTCCCTTCAGCCTGCTGGGCACCGAGTAGGTGCAGCGCGCCACCACAATGGTGCTATTGCCGCTCACGCGGGCGGGGCGAAGGCTGTAGCACGCTGGAGCTTGTTGCGGGAGCGGTTTGAGAACGTTGCACTCCTGCCGGATGACTGCCTGACGGCGGGCGTTTTCCTTTCCCACCAGGGTATGGAGCCAACGTTGGTAGCTGGTGACATCGGTGAAGTCCCGTGAACCGCGCAGTAACAGATCCTGATCAATGGCGTTCTTCAAATGACCATGGGGACTTTCAATCCCGCCATTCTCATGGGACAGACCTGGGTTGTTGCGGGTGGGCTTGACGCCGTAGTTAGCACAGAACGCGGCAAAACCCTCGGTCAGCTCAGTCACCGCGCCAGCGGCATGATCTTCCTGTGTGCCAGTCCGATACGCCGCCCGCAGGCTATCGGTGCGTATGGTCTCTGGCACCCCGCCAAAGCTCTCGAATGCATGGCGCAGCCCACGAGCCAGAGCCGTGAAACTCTCGCCACCCTGCACCACCTCCACATAGGTCATGCCACTAAAACGCAGGCGAACATGTATAAGCCGATGCGGAAATGCGGCGCCCCCAATGGTGATCTTCAACCGATTCATATCGGTGAAGTCGCATAACGCCTGCTGCCCCGCACGCACCTGCTGTGGAAAATAGATCTCCTGCTCTGGACCTTGCGTGGCTCGCCAATGGCGCACCCGCCGCTGCAGGGTGCGCAGTAGGTTCCACGGATACGAACCTGGGTGGCGCTCTTGCAGGTCGGCAAGAATCGTCTGCGCCTGAAGCCCAGGCGCTGACTGCAACAGTGGCACGATCTCTGATTCCCACACTGCCGCAAAGGGGTCTGGGCGGGTTCTATAGGTACGCTTTGCGCGCTGGCCCACGCCCTTCCAGTCTGGCTCCTCCATACGACGACCAGTGCGCTCACTCACCCCCGCCTGTGCGGCCGCGCATCGCTGCGACGCGCCCTTATGTCTGGCTGACATGTATAACTCCTTCTGCTGAACGGTTTTTGAGCGACCAGGCATAAGATCTCCATGGGGAGATCACATGCCAATCGGTCCCGTCAAACCGGACAAGCTAATTGTCGTCAGCCGGCCATGTTAGTTGTCGTCAGAGAAATTGACCCTGGGCTTTCTCGTCATGTGGCTGTTCTCATGGGGAACCTTTAATCCCATCACCTGGTTTTTTGTCCCCATAATCGGAGG
>PXEI01000240.1 GCA_003564775.1 Spirochaetaceae bacterium | reverse complement strand
GTCCCGTTTTATGACTTGCGTATCAGTGCTCCAGGTCGAACCATACGGCTTCTCACAGACATCCGGGTCTACGGAGACCTGGTCTTGGATGGAGGGATGCTTGATGCGGATGGGCACACCATAGCGCTCCGAGGTGACTTCGACGGTGCTGCGGGTGGCGACTTCGCCCACGGTAACGGAACGCTGAGTCTCTTTGGCCAAGATCGGGTTTCCGTCGTTAGCGGTGATAACACATTCTACAACTTTCTGGCCGATGTGGCCGTGGAGGCCACCTTAGTCGACGGTAACGAAGGAAAGATCATCCGGTTCCAGGCGGGTTCAACACAGACAATAGCCAACAATGGACGGTTTCAAATCCGTGGTACTGACGGTGTCCCTCCTCCTCCAAACGCCGAAGACGAGGATGATTTCGCGGCAAGGGGCTACACGACCTCCTACCCCACGCTTGTGAGTACTGAAGACACACTTGATACACCTTCATCTCCTCCTGACCCATTGGATCCCCATCTTTGGACCTTAGTATTGCCGACGACAGCAACACTGGACATGGAGTTTGTAGATTTGTGGCTTAGCTTCGCAAGCCCATCGCTGACGGTGCCGGACTCCGTTTTTATTCACGACACGGTAGGTTGGTTACGGGTCATCTTCATTTCCGAAAGCTTCACGCTTGATACGAACGGTAGTGGAAAGATCGATGCCATTGTTGCAGTGGTCCCTGTTAACCTTAATGATAATTTCACCGGTTTCGAAGTTGAGGTGGAAGGATACAATGTTCTTGGTGTAGATGAAGGATCAGTCGTCGATTCAGATGGGCAACTAGGTACACCTGACGATAACGGAAGATTCATTTGGATACGTCTTGAAGAGGGCCCGGATTTGGATACAGGGGCCAGGCCCGGCTGGTTCATTAGGAACTCAGGCCTGCTGCGAGATAGCGCTACAAACTCGTTCGAGGTGCAACAAGAAGACCCAACTCAGCCTGAAATCCCTTGGGATGCTGCACGACCGGTGGTGGGGTATACTCTTGCGATTCCCGGCCGAAATGAAGTGTTTGTGCGCTTTTCGGAATCGGTAATCGGCACTGGTGCCGGTGACACGCTGATCCCGGGGACAGACATTTCCTATACCGGAACTGCCGACATTTCCAGTATTACTGTTCTTTCAGGAACAAGTGGTGGTCGGGAAGTCTTGTTGCGACTCTCTGGTCCGGTAAGTGCGGAGGAGGTTCTGCAAGAACAGCTTATTGAGCTGTCGATTAATGTGAACGATGGTGCAGATCCGGTCGCCGCAGTGACTCCCGCACTTGGTTTACCGGATGGAGATAATCCTGTTCGTTCTCGCTCACACCATTCTGTGGGCTGGCTTGACCCAATCCAGCCACATCGGGTTTCTGATCTAGTAGTAGGTGCTGATGGCTCCGGGCTTGTGCAGCCGGTGTTTGCGCGTGATACTACTATTCAGAATCCGGTTTCGGGTGATGGTCAAGGAATTGTTCGCCGTTTTGACGGATCGGACTTTCTACAGGTGAGAGAAATCCTGGTCCAGGCGGCGGTTGACAGTGTGGTGAGTGCGAATATACTCACCCATCCTGCACTCGTGATCGACGAGAGTGTGCCTGATCGCTTCATCAGGAACAGTCTATGGCTACCAAGCTTCAATGAGACGGCCTTTAGTGGGATCGTACCGTACTCAAATGTTCGAACCGGCGGGCCGGAAATCTATGACAGCCCTCTTGTGACCGGACGCCTACGAGATTATGTTATTCCGGAATCCAGCGGCAAGATAAGAGATCGTACCAACCTTGAGTTCTTCTTCCGGTTGGTGCCGGGGAGTGGCGTCTCCCTCTACTCAGCACGCGTAGCACGTCCAAACGTGTCGGAGTGGTACCGCAGCATTGAGCCCTACAGGATTGAGCTGCGTAACATCACTACGCAGCGGGGTGGGGTGACCATTACCAACAACGTCATTAACCCAGAGCTTGGCGATGTAGCTAACCTCAACTACGTGCTGGACAGCGGTGGCGTCATTACCATCAATGTGTTCAACCTTGCGGGAGATCTTATACAGAACCTGCAGCGTGGGCGTCAGGAGGCAGGCGAGTACAGCGTCACCTGGGACGGGCGCAACCGAGGTGGTCGCGTGGTGGCACGCGGTATATATTTCATCCGCATTATCGGCCCGGACCTGGATGAGTACCGGAAAGTCATGGTGGTGAAGTGATGGGACGACTTGTGAAGACACCCCTAGTCGTGATGCTTTTGCTGCTGGTGCTCATGAGTTGTGAGTTCTGGGGGATTGGTACTGATAGTTCGATAGACCCACAAAGATATGAGGTAGAAATTGCCCTTGTAGCAAACTCTCCATCTGCGGAGCCTGTTGGACTATCTCTATCTCTACCCTCGAGTGCTCTGAGCACAATTGACAGCGCAAGCATCGCTTCCGGAGACGTGTTCGCAGTTGCGGGTGTTGTTACCCCGCATCAGCCCGAGGCACTCCGAATGGAGTTCACTATGCCAGCCACTCTTGCTGTGGATGATGAGGTCACTGTTCGCGTTACTTACATCCTGGAAAGAAAACCCGAGGACGAGCTCAGCTACTATACGAACTGTCTGGTTGCGAGAAATAGTGAGACTGCCCTTAGCGAGGCTCAACTCACAGATCGGTGCGACAGTCCGCTCGAGGAGCCCATTGTTCATGTTTTCGGTGGCGCCCTTGAGGACGAG
>PXEI01000274.1 GCA_003564775.1 Spirochaetaceae bacterium | reverse complement strand
CACTCCAACCATCCGGAAGGTATGGAGAAAAAAGCAGCATCTGCCCGCGGTGGTGCATGCCTGCAAAACCACACACCACAACCTGCCAGGCAGCCCCACACGCCGCGGTGTGAATTCCTCCAATGAAGGTTCCACCACTGAAGGCTTTACCAGTATCAAAAATGTCTACACCTGCAGAACGAATGAAGTAGTCGTAGGCTGCACGCTGGCGACCAACCCAGGAGGCGACCATTGCGTACACCGGCGGGCTCAGCGACGAGCCATGCTGGGTGCGGGGCTCGTAGTAGTCGTAGTTTGCCCGCATGGTTTCCAGGGAGTACGCGTTCCGATGGAGAACAAAGGTCTGGCAGACATCGGCCTGTTTTGATACCTGCGTCTCAACAGCAATACCGTTGGGCCACCCCCAGTACTCCGATGGGTCTACGAGCCGCGTGGTAAGCTCCTCCGGCAGGATGTCTTCCAGTCGAAAGAACCCGTCAAACTGCTCAATAACGCCGGATGAACTCGGCTTCTGAACATGAAGCCGTTCGGATACATCGCTCCAGAACTCCAGATCACCTTGAGCTATTTCAAGCTTCTGACGCAGCAACAACGCAAGGTCCGGATTCTTCTGCCGTAGCTCCTCATGCAGCGAGACGGCGCGGCTGAGCACATAGCGTGTTTGGAACGCGGTGAAGAAGTTGTTATCAACGTTCTCATGATACTCATCCGGCCCCAGTAGGCGAATGAGCTCATACCGCTGTTTTTCGGGCTTATAGTAGACGAATGACTGGAGAAACCGGGCTACTTCAAACACAATCTCGGCACCGTATCCAAACATGAACTCCCAGTCGTCGGTAACATCCAGATACAGGAAGACCGCATAGGCAATGTCCGGGGAAACGTGTATTTGCCAGTCGTTGAAGTGATTGCGTATAGCTCGGCCGCTGAGGACATCTACAAAAAAGTGGGACGGACAGATCTCGTGACCGTCCTTGCCGCTCACCCATGCATAAAACGCCCCCCTGTAACCAAGCTCACGTGCTTTCGCTCGTGCACCATCAAGGGTATGGTAGCGATACATGAGAATGTTCCGAGCAATCTCAGGCCGGGTGTAGAGAAACATAGGCAAGTTGAAGATTTCCTGGTCCCAGAAGGCAGCGCCCTGGTAGGCCTGACACGAAAGCCCGCGCGCACCAATGGGCAGACGTTCGGAGTGCATAGGGGTAGCAATGATGGAGTGGTAGATGTTGTATCGCAGCAGAGTCTGTGCCAGTTCATCACCGCTCACACGGATGTCACAGTCATCCCAGATCTGGTCCCATTTCTTGTTGCTTTCACGGACCAGCATGCCGTACCCTTGCTTCACCATTTCAGATAGCGAGCGTTCAAGTTCCCTGTGTAACTCGGCCCGCTCGGAGAGCTCATCGGGGCCGGGCCGACTCGGATCAGCCCCCGGTTGCCTCAGATCGTCTGGCGGTTGACGCAGATCGTTCGCCGAGTAAACCGCAGCATAGATCACGATCTCACGGGGTTCGCCCGCATGTAGATACAGGACACTCCCCTTCCGGTGCTCAGACATACTCTCTTCGGAAGCAGATGGAGTAATCTCGTTGCCGTCAAGAAAAACGCGTTGTCCAACAACAATTGGCAACCCCATCTCCACCGTGAGCAGGTCGACACGAGCGGCGGAGCCCGGCGTGGTAGCCCCTACAGGTTCACACTGCGCAAAATGATTGCCGTTCAGGCTCCAGACATTGGTATCAATTTCACACCGAAACTCCACCCAGCATTCGTGATCAGCACTCACCACCGACCTCTGAACTATTCCATGGAGTTGTCCGCGCAGCGCGACCCGCTCCTCACGCACGGTAATCAAGCCCCCTTCCCGTTTCCAGGACGCAGTCATGCTATGCCGCGAGTAACGGAAGTTGAGCTCCCGTCTATAGGAATGTGGTTGTTCTGTCAGGCAGGACAGTGTACCGGTCGCATCACGAAACTGTAGATAGAGCGGATTAGGCACGGTACACAGCTCTTTCCACTTTCCGTCGGCTTTGTCGTAGGTATCGGTTACAACAAAACCAACCTGCGAATCCGCACCCCAGTCGGCATGGGTACCACGATACCCATAGTAACCGTTGCCAATTAAGAAATTGCTTCCGCCAGCGCTCAGGTTCGCCGGATCGAACATCGTCTCGATAACTTCCCAGCATGTCTCGGTTGTGAGGTTCTCACGCAACTGCATTCGGGCTCCCGTGGTGAGTCTGTTTCGTGGCCATAGGAGCTACAGTTCTGGGATCATGGGCTCACGTACTGCCCATTCTAAACGCGAACAGACCACCCGGCAATGAAATCATACCTGGAGCGGGCTTAAGGTGTATCAACACAGCAGGCTGCAACCCCACTCACAAACACCCCGTTGAAGCGTTCGCGCACCTCTACCAGAAAGCCCGCCTGTCTGAGTGCAGCGACAGTTTCACGGTTCAGTCTGCAGCCGCTGGCCACTCTGCGCCACGCGGGAGTTGCAGCATGGAACAAGGGACGCCAGGGGCGGTGCAGCGGCGCCACGTGCTCCAGAAACAGCACCCTCCCACCCGGCGCGAGTACTCGCCGCACCTCGGCGAGGCCTTTCTCCGGATCATCTACCGAGCAGAAAACCAGGGTAAACACTACCGTGTCAAAGGAGTCCTCAGCAAAAGGGAGATCTTCCACAGATGCACTCACGAGCGTAGCGTTGGGAAACCACTGCCGAACACGGCGATGCGTACGTTCACTTAGCTCCAGGTCCAGGCCGGTATAGGACTGGATCTCGCCACGGCGGAAGAAGGACAGGTTGGCGCCGCTACCTACCCCTATCTCAAGCACCCGCCCGGATGCCTGCTGCAACAGTTCGCGCCGCCGCAGTGCAAGTCCGGCTCTCTCAAGCGGCGCCATGAATGCATCAAATAGAACCGAACCAAACTCCATACCATCTCCTCTCAATCCGCGTGCGGGTTGCACAACTGGTCGTGAAAGCGGCATAGTGAAGACCGCTATGAACACAATAATACAACCACGAGTACTAAAAGGCTTCCGCGATTTTCTTCCCGACGCAGAGGCCGCTCGAAAGTCCATTATCGGTACGCTTGAACACGGCTTCCGGCTCCATGGCTTTGCCCCCATAGATACTCCCATGCTGGAGTATACCGAGGTGTTGCTCGGCAAGGGTGGTGGGGAGACCGACAAGCAGATCTACCGTTTTGAAGATAACGGCGGGCGCGATGTTGCGTTGCGTTTTGATCTTACCGTGCCCTTTGCCCGTTACATGGCGGCCCACAGGGCCGAGCTATACCTGCCCTTTAAGCGGTATCACATTGCCAAGGTATTCCGAGGCGAGAACACCCAACGTGGCCGTTACCGCGAGTTCATGCAGTGCGATTTCGATATAGTAGGCACCGACTGCGCCTCGGCAGACTTTGAAATTCTGTTGCTCATCGTCCGCAGTCTTGAGTCACTCCAGGTACCAGCCATAGATATCCACATTGCCCACCGTGGCATATTCAACCGACTGCTGGACCGTCTTGGTGTGCAGGAGCACTCTGCCGAGGTGCTGCGCCGGGTCGACAAGCTCAAGAAAATTGGTCAAGACCAGACGCACGCCTTGCTCGCCGAGCTCATGCCTGCCGAGGCGGCCGACGAGATCATGAGCTATATCCATGCGGAAGGCGGTAACGCAGCGGTGTTGGAGAGCATTACACAGCTGGCTGGCGGCCCGGATGAAAACACCGAACGCCTGTCTCAGGTTTTGCGTTTTGCCGAGGAGCTGGGCATTCAGGACTCGGTCGTGCTTGACCCCTCAATTACCCGGGGACTCGACTACTACACCGGTATCGTGTACGAGAGTTTTCTGCGTGAACTGCCGGAGATTGGCTCGGTATGTTCGGGGGGACGTTACAACGACCTGGCATCGATCTACACCAAAGAACACATTCCCGGCGTTGGCGCGTCTATTGGACTGGACCGGCTCATTGCAGGTTTAGAAGAACTTGGCGGGCTGAAGAACACCTCCGCCGCACCGGAAGTTATGATTGTATGCCAGGACGACTCGCTTTTGGGTCACTACCACAAGCTTGCAGACGGCTTCCGGACACAGGGCGTGTCGGCCGAGGTCTACCCCGAGAGTCGCAAGATGCCAGCTCAGTTCGCCTTTGCCGAGAAAAAGGGCTCGCCGTATGTCGCAATCTGCGGGCCAACCGAGCACGAAGCAGGGGTACTCAACCTGCGACGCATAAGCGACCGGACAAACTTTGACGGGCTCAGCCTTGAGGACGCGTGCGGGATCATTCGCTCACAGACCGCACCACCGGCACAAACCAAGGACCAGGCATGAACCCACGAGATCTCCCTGTCTACAAGGAACGCGACCGCATTGTAGAGGCACTCAAAGACAACCAGGTGATAGTAGTAGAGAGCCCAACAGGGAGTGGCAAAACAACACAGCTGCCGCTAATCCTGCATGAAGCCGGTTTTGCGGAGAACGGAATGATCGGCGTAACCCAACCTCGCCGCATTGCCGCGGTATCGGTCTCTGAGTACATAGCCAAACAAACCAAGACTACAATTCCCGGCCTGGTTGGCTACAAAATGCGCTTTGAGGATAAAACCGAGCGCGCCACGCGAATCAAGGTCATGACCGACGGCATACTACTGCAGGAACTCAAGGCCGACCCGACACTTTCGCAGTACTCGGTCATTGTGGTAGATGAAGCACATGAGCGCAGCCTTAACATCGACTTCATTCTGGGACTGCTCAAACGTGTTCTTGAGATGAGGCCCACCTTCCGCGTGATCGTTTCCTCGGCGACAATCAATGCCAACATCTTCTCGGAGTACTTCAACCAGTGTTTCGTCGTGCGCATTGAAACTCCAACCTACCCGGTTCAGGTGATTTACGACGCGCCAGCCCAGAACGACTACGACGAGATCCTCTACAAAGTCTCGGCCGTGATCGAACGCATTATGGACGAACGTCGCGCAGGCGATATTCTGGTCTTTCTCTCGGGCGAGAAAATGATCAAGGACTGTATTGCGCTGCTTTCACAACTACCGTGTCGTCGCAAACTGCATTTGGTGCCGTTGTATGGTCGCCTCAGTCGGGAAGAACAGGACAATGTTTTTCCGCCACCACCGCGAGGCAAAACCAAGGTCGTGGTCGCAACCAATATCGCCGAGACAAGTATCACTATAGATGGTATTACGAGTGTCATTGATTCCGGCCTGGCCAAACTCAATTACTACAACCCACGCACCTTCACCTCCTCGTTGGTTGAGAACCCTATTTCAAAGGCCTCAGCGAATCAACGCAAGGGGCGGGCCGGGCGTACACGGCCGGGCTCGGTATATAGACTCTATCCCAAAGAGGACTTTGACAGCCGCGAGCTGTTCACGCAGGAAGAGATCTACCGTACCGACCTCTCGGAGGTGGTGCTGCGTATGGCTGAGCTCGGCATTACCGACTTTGAAAGCTTTGACTTCATTTCCTCTCCAGGGGCTGTCGGTATTGCAGGTGCGGTTGAGACGCTGAACTTGCTTGGCGCCCTGACCCCTGACCACACCTTGTCC
The DNA here is from genome assembly GCA_003564775.1 of Spirochaetaceae bacterium. GTDB lineage: Bacteria > Spirochaetota > Spirochaetia > DSM-27196 > SLAA01 > SLAA01. The sequence goes on along the minus strand of PXEI01000274.1, from coordinate 6,573 downwards.
AAGATCGGTACTATGATGGTGGCCTTTCCGTTATTGCCTCGGCATTCGCGCATGATCGTAGAAGCCATCTACCGGTATCCCGAGGTACTGGGAGAGATCATTACCGCAGTCTCGTTCCTGACAACCAATGCTCCCTTCCTCCTGCCACCGGGCGAGGAACTTGCGGCTCGTAAGGCCCACCACCGCTACCGGGACCCACTTGGCGATTTCGTCTCGTACCTGCACCTGTTCTCCTCGTATTCCAACGCGGAGGACAAGATCAAGTTCTGTGCATCTCGCTACCTTGACGACCGCGCAATGGCCGAAATATCCAACATCAACGACCAACTTACCGATATTGTCTCGGAACTTGGTGTCCCCATATCACGCGGAGGCAGCAAGAAAGAGTTCCTCTGCGCAGCAGCCGCTGGCCTTATCCAGTTTGTGTGTGTAAGAACCGGCCGCGATTTCCGGAGCCTCACCGCGGAACGCGTGCAGATTCATCCGAGCAGCGTGATGTTCAAAGAGACACCACGCTACATTGTTGCCGGCGAGATTGTGCGTACCACGCGCATGTACGCCCGCTCGGTCAGCCCGCTGGAAGAGTCCTGGTTGCCGTCGATATCTGAAGAGTTGGCCGAACAGCTTATTTCATGGGGCAAGCCCGGCGCTACACGGGGGCAAAAGACCAAACGCGACACCAGCATGCAGATCTCGATTGGCGGCGAGGTTTTTGAGCTGTCTGAGAAAAAGGGCAAGAAGAAGACCGCGCTCATTGACTGGGACAGACTTTCCAAGGTGTTGCGGAGCGGCAAGCCAGCCATACACCCACAGTTCCACAAACTCAAGGGTAAGCTGGTGTTTGACGGCGACAAGGAGCTTTTAGCGGGAGAGTCGGTTGCAACCATCATACGCATTGGGGAGCACATAGACCCAAAACGCGACTACATTGCACAAGTTCCGCGCAGACAAACCTACTCTGCCAAACAGTTGCCAGAGCTCTGCGCAAACCTCAATCTCATTCTGAAAGCGGCTCCGCTTAAGAAAAGCGCGCGCTCACTGGGCTTCGTCGCCCTCTACTCAAATGAAACCGGGCAGTTCTGGTTCAAGCCAGCCCGAAACTTTCATTCCGCGGTGTCCGAGAGTATTGCAAGTCTTGAGTTGCTCGCAGATGAACTTGATGAGGGGGCAGACTCCGAACTTGTAGCCCAGGTAGGTGTAGTCTACCGGCGCCTTGAGCAACTGCTGGAGATTTAATCTTGCAGTACCTCACGCAGGGTTTCCGGTTCCACCGGAACTAGCTGCGTTTGGCCAACGCCGGACTGAAGCACAAAGTAGAGCCGCCCGTCCTTAAGCTTTTTGTCATGCCACATGGCCTCTATGAGGCGCTCATGCGGGGCCTCGGCCTGGAGCCTGAAGCCGTAGCCAGCAAAGAGCTGCTCTACGCGTTTTCGGTACGACGCCGGAGTAACTCCCAATAACTCACCCAGTTTCGCGGCCTTTACCGTACCCCAGGCCACCGCCTCGCCGTGTGTCCAAACTCCAAACCCTGCAACCGACTCCAGTGCATGCGCAAAGGTATGGCCCAGGTTGAGGTGGGCGCGGATTCCGGTCTCGGTCAGGTCCTGTTCCACAATACGGCACTTCACCAGCAATCCGCGACGAATGACTTCACCCAGAATCTCCGGGTTCCGCGCTTCAATAGCGTCGCGTTCACGCTCCAGCAGCTCAACCAGGCCTTCATCTCCCAACAGAGCATTCTTAATTGTCTCACCAAGCCCGCTACGGAACTCAACTTCCGGCAGAGAGGATAGAACAGAGGGTGCTACATGCACCTCGGCAGCCGGGTAAAAGGTGCCAACCATGTTTTTGTAGCCAGCAAAGTTTACGCCGGTCTTGCCACCAAATGCCGCGTCAACCATTGCCAGGAGCGAGGTCGGCGCCAGCACCAGCCGACAGCCACGCATATAGACCGAGGCCGCAAAGCCAACAAGGTCGGTAATGACGCCCCCGCCAACACCTAGAATGGTGTCACCGCGCGACAATCCGCCCTTGACCGCGGTACTCAGAATAGACTCGAGTACCGGCAAGGACTTCTCTGCCTCACCGGGAGCCAGTACAATGCGCGGGGCTTCAGCCGCGCCACCGCAGGCCTCAACTATATGCTCGGTGTTCACGTCGCATACAACCAACGAGGCGTTCGGAATATTCAAGGGGGACTCGGAGTCGTAGAAGACGACATCTGAAGAGAAGCTACCAAGAGTGAAACAGCGTTTGTCTGCGTTCATTCCCAGACTATACGGAGTCGGGAGATTTATGGGAAGTATAGGCAGCTGGGGCCAACGCGGTTGCAGGGTGTTTGGCGCGGTGATCCTGTTCCATGAGATCTATCATCTGCTTCACAAAAGGGTCGGCAATTGAGTAGATGCGCTTGTTGCCCTGCACTTCCGACTTCACCAGTCCTTTTTCCTTGAGCACCGCCAAGTGCTGTGAAACTACCGGCTGAGGTTGGTCGACACACTCCCACAACTCAGATACACAGAGATCATTCTGGTGTGCAATGGTACATAGCAACGCAAGCCGCAGCGGATGTCCGCAAACCTTGAGCTTTTGTGCATAGTCCGACATTGCTTTCTGAGGAGCAATAGTTCGCGCTGCCGTATTCATTCGCTACCTACCTCAATATCCTTCACCCCTTTACCTTAAAGGGCATGAACGGTGCTTGCTAAGCCGAAGCCGCCTTGCTGGATGAACCAGATGTCCCTGAGGATCCTGACGACGACGATCCTGACGACCCCGCACCGGATGAACCGTTGCCCTTCGCGCCGTCGCCCGAGGAGCCGTTACCAGATGCACCGGCGGCCGCAGCCGAAGTTGCAGCCGGTGTCGCGGTGGATTTGCCAGCACCATTGCTTGAAGAGCTCTTCTTTTTGCTGTCGTTTACGTAGAAGCCGCTGCCCTTGAAGATAATGCCTATTCCTCCCCCAACGAGTCGTCTCAAAGACGGCTTTCCGCAACTCGGACAAAGCTCCAGCGCGGGGGCTGACATGCTCTGAAACTCCTCAAACTGGTGTTCACAGCTGCTGCATTCGTACTCATAAGTAGGCATGTGTATGTACTCCTCAAAAAAAGGCAGGATCCAGGTCACTGCACTTGAAAAATATAGCCTATCTGCATCAGATTGACAATATATACTATGAATTGATTACTCAGGTCGATACCGGAGCCGTACCGGTAGCCTGGCCGCGTGGAGGTGCTGTTTTATATCTGCTACCGAGTAACTGCCGTAGTGCACCATAGAGGCCACAAGCGCTGCATCAGCCTTACCTGCGCCCAGCACCTCCGCAAGGTGTTCAGGCTTCCCGGCACCACCGGAGGCAACCACCGGTACTCCTACCGCCTCGGAAATCATGCGTGTCAAGGTAATCTCGTAGCCGTCTTGCGTCCCGTCCGCATCAATTGAGTTAAGTACAATCTCCCCGGCACCCCGACGCTCGGCCTCAAGCGCCCATTCAAGGGCATCCTTGTCCGTAGGTGTGCGCCCCCCGTTAATGACCACTCTATACCCACTTTTCATGGCCGGATCACGAGCAGCGTCCATTCCCAGCACAATACACTGGGCGCCAAATGATGCGGCCCCAGCATCTATGATCCCCGGGTTCAGCACAGCCTGACTGTTTACACTCACCTTCTCGGCGCCTGCAAGCAGCACCGCACGCATGTCCTCAACGCTGCCTATTCCTCCGCCAACACAGAAGGGAACAAAGATCTGGGAGGCAACCCGCTCAACTACATCAATAAATATTCCACGTTGCTCACTTGATGCGGTGATGTCGTAGAATACCAGCTCGTCAACACCTTGCTCGTAATAGAGACGAGCCATCTCAACCGGATCACCTATATCAACGTTGCCTTGAAATTTAATGCCCTTGGTCGTTTTTCCGTCACGAACATCCAGGCAGATGACAACTCGTTTTTCCAGCATCTTTGTCTCCTCAGGATGAACCGCGCTAGTTCCGTTCAGGATCCCAGTACAAAAAGTTACTGAGCAGCTTCAGGCCAAACTCACCGGACTTCTCAGGATGAAACTGCGTTGCGGCCAGATTCCCTGCAAGTAAACCGCAGCAGAACTTTTCTCCATACTCACTTTCACAGAGCACCAGGTCTGCACGCGAAGGCTGTGTATAGTACGAGTGAACGAAGTAGAACGATGTCCCCTGCGGAATGCCCCGAAACAACGGGTGTCCAGTTCGGTAATGCACCTGGTTCCATCCCATGTGTGGAACTTTGAGACCCGGTTTCTTGGGAAAGCGTACCGATACTCCAGGAACAATTCCAAGACAGTCAACGTTACCTTCCTCGGACCGTTCAAGCACAATCTGCGAACCAAGGCAGATTCCCAGCACAGGGTCACCGCGCGACACAAACTCACGTATCACCGAATCCAGGCCACGACTGCGAAGCACGCCCATAGCTGCCGAGGCGTCTCCAACGCCCGGGAATACAAGGCGGTCTGCCGCAAGAAGTTCTTCCGGATCGGCGCTCACAACCTGATCTACACCCAGGTACGCAAGTGCAGTTTGAACGCTCTTGAGATTCCCTGCATCGTAGTCAACCACTCCGACCTTCATTCAGTTACCTCCTCAAGAGGTGGCTTCAACACCGCCCCCAAGCGACGCACCAGAACTTCCTTTCCAACCGGTATCCCCTGGAACCCAATTACGGTGCCATTGCGTTGAATATCAAGTGTTTCCATGAGCCTGCGTACAGGAATGCCAGCGTCGGAGGCTACTCCAATGACGGCCAACCGCGCGATCACGGTGAAGACCCGAGCATCCTGTTCACGTTCCAGGCGCATGGCGCCCGACAGCTCCAACTCCGGTGCGCCGTTCTCTCCCTCAGTCGGTTGCATGTGATCACCCGGCTCCGAGAGATACAAGGCCAGCTCAACAAGTGGCACACGCAGCCGGGGATCCGGTAAGGCCTGTACCATCTGGGTGCTCGGCTGCGGAACAAAAAGTCCCATCCCGCGCTCAAGCATGCCGGAAACCACTTCCGTGTGAGGGGTTGCATCACTTCCTGAAGACTGAAGACCTGTAGACTGGGCTGCAACCAAGGTAGATGTCGCTGGCAACCTTGAACGGCTGGAAAGCGCAGGCGGGTCTATCATCTGCTCAATCCCATCACTGGCAAACAACATGGTGTGGTCATCGAGGAAGATCAACTCAAATCCGTCCTCCCGGTTGCGCCAGTAGCGGTATCTCTGGCCGTTTATGCGAGTCTCTCTCCTCTCCCAGAGACGCATTACGCGCAACCCAAACTCATAACTCCGCACCGGGTAGGTGCCGCGCCCGGCCACATACAGTCCGCTCAGACCACCACCAGGAATCGTGCGCATAGCAATGCTAAGCTGCTCTGTATTGCTGAGAATTCGTCGCATGTCGGGGCTCAGTTGCTCGGCTTCTTCGAACACCTCAAGCACGAACTCATAATGGCGTGTGAGATCGGCGGCAAGATACATGTCCGCACCGGCCGGAAGATGTTCGGCTGGCTCGCGCGGAACAGGTGTAGGCGGTGGCGTAGCACAACCGACCGCCAGCACCGCTGCGGTAAGGCTAAGTACTACGCCTTTTGCAAGGCGATATAACATTCGTTCTCCCCAACCGAGACACGTTCTGCGTTGTCTCGTTGTTGCCATTCGACTGAAACCGACAGGGTCTCGGCCGACAGATAATCTTCAAATGCATCCACCGCGTCCTTGAGTTCAGACGACGAATACAGATACAACTGAATACGATCGGTTACTTCAAGGCCTGCGTCTTTCCGCAGCGTTTGTACCGCTCTAATAATATCACGGACATACCCCTCATGTCGCAACTCCTCGGTTACCTCGGAGTCCAGTGCAACGGTAAGCGAGCCCTCGTTCAAGACCTTGAGTGACTCTTTCTCAATGCGCTGCACAAGGATATCGTCCTGGGTGATGTCTATGGCGCGGCTGCCAATATCAATATGGAGTGTGGCTCCTTGTAACAGGCTCTGGATCTCGTTTGCCGAAAGAGCCTCAATGGTTGCAGCTGCGTTCTTCATGTCTTTTCCAAGGCTCTTCCCGAGCGCTCGGTAGTTGGCCTTAGCCTGGTACTCAACTAGGTCTTCTTCGTTTTCGCGGAACACAACATCCTTCACATTGAGTTCCTCACGAATGATGTCCTCCATCTCACGCAGCACCCTGTGCTCCTGCGGATCCTTGGTCACCAGATGAATAGCACGTAAGGGCTGCCGCGTCTTGAGATTATGCATGCTGCGCAGCGCACGGCCCATGGCTACCGTCTTCTGGGTCGCGGCCATCTTGCGTTCCAGGTCAAAATCGCGCAAGGTTCGGTTCTCCACCGGATAGTCACACAGATGAACCGACTCGGGTGAGGATTCATTTCGCAGGTTCCGGTAAATCTCGTCCGTTATGAACGGCATGAAAGGGGCCGCAATTTTCGTCAGTTGAATGAGTACCGTGTACAGGGTCGCATAGGCCTGCTCTTTATCGCCGTCGTTCTCACTTCTCCAGAAGCGACGCCGCGAGCGGCGGATATACCAGTTGTT
>PXEI01000401.1 GCA_003564775.1 Spirochaetaceae bacterium | reverse complement strand
TAAGGGTCGACCACCTGAAGACGGTGTACGCTCCTTCGCCGTCTCGGTTTGTTGTGGTTGACGGGATGGATGTTCACTATCGTGACCAAGGCCCGGCGGACACAACGCCGCTGGTACTGCTGCATGGTGCTTTTTCCTCGTTGCACACCTGGGAAGACCTGGTAGAACAGCTTGGGCATGAGAGGAGAGTTATCTCGGTAGATCTTCCCGGGTTTGGCCTCACCGGGCCGGACCCCAGCGGGGACTACTCTATGGAGCGCAGCGTCGAGGTACTCAGCCTGTTTCTGCAAAGAATTCGCGCTTTTGATTCCCCGAATGGGCAGATACATATAGGTGGCAACAGTCTAGGCGGGCAAATTGCATGGTCTTACGCGGCCAGCTACCCGGAAAAGACAGCCTCGCTGCTGCTCATTGGTGGAGCCTCGGGATACAATGAGTTCACCAGCCCGCCGCCAGCGCTCTTCCGTTACGTGCGTGCGGTCGCAAATTTTGACCTTATGGCCTTACCTCTCACGCGCTTTACGCCTCGTTTTCTGTTCCGTTGGAACCTGAGGTCGGCCTTTGGTGATGCCGCCCGCATAACCGAGGAGCTTGTCACCCGTTACTATCAGCTGCTTCGGCGTGAGGGTAATCGTAGCGCCGTGCTTGCGCGGCTCTTGCGGTCACCGGTCTACGACAACTCCCATCTCATAAGCTCCATTGCCGCGCCATCGCTTATCCTGTGGGGTGAACAAGACCACTGGATTCCTATGGATCATGCACTGCGCTTCCGGCGCGATATACCCGACTCACGACTGATCGTGCTTCCTGGGGTGGGACATGTACCTATGGAGGAGGCTCCGGCCGAGAGTGCGGAGTGGATTGAGGTGTTTCTCTCGGAAACCGAAACAGATCAGGTGGAGTCCCTTACAACCAACTCGCTCTTCAGCACCGTCTCGCTGCCTTCAAGCTCCGGGTCTTGAATGCGCTTGAGCAGGAGTTCCACCGCAACACGCCCAATCTCGGTGGTCGGTTGCCGTACTACCGTAACCGACGGACTCACCATGGGAGTCCATAAGGTGTCATCAAAACTACCAAAGGCAAGTTGAGTCGGGATATCTACCTTCAGTTCCTTCAGGGCGCGGTAGGCGCCTGCGGCAAGCAGCCCGTTGCTTGCCACAAGCGCGTCCGGAGGGTCGGGCCGTTCAAGCAGCTCTACGCACGCCTCATATCCTACCGGCTCCTTGGCCGCAACAAAACGAAACAGATCCTCCTCCGGCAGGACCCCCATCTGTTTATGCGCGTCCATAACGCCCTCGTAGCGCTCGCGGCCGGTCGTACTTCCGTAGCCAAAAATGCCAGCAATGCGCTTCCGGTTGCGGCCCAGGATGTGCACACCAAGCGCGGCTGCCGCCGCACGGTTATCAATAACCACGTTGTCCATGCTAAGCACTATATCGATGTCGCGAAAGCTGCGGTCTATAACCACGGTTGGCAGCTGTAACTCCGCAAGATAGCGGAAACTCTCGGTGGACTGGTGGGTGGGCGCAATGATGATGCCGGCCGCATTGTCGGCCTTGAGAACATCAAGATACTGCTGCTCCTTCTCTAGGTCTTCGTCGGTGTTACAGAGAATAACCTGCATACCGTAGGAGTAAGCCAGGTCCTGAACAGCTTTGCCGACAGCAGAAAAGTAGGGGTTCTGAATATCCGCAACCACAAGCGCTATCACGTTGGTTCGGCGCACTCTCAGGTTGCGGGCCACGTTGTTTGGCCGGTACCCAAGCTCGGCCACCGCCTTAAACACTCGTGAACGAGTCTCCTCACGAGCATAGCCGGTGTTGGAAAGAACACGGGATACCGTGGCGGTGGAGACTCCAGCGGCCTGGGCAACTTGCTTTATGGTAGCTATGGTGTTCCTCCTTGCGAGAAAAGACTACTGGATTCGCTACCGGCATGCAAGGTTCGGGCTCCGCGACCACGATAGCTACGACATCGACCTTCAGAACATAATTCTCTTGACAGCACCCCGGCCTGCGCCTAAGCTACAGGTGTATGTAATCGATTACACATTGGAGAGGAAAGGGCTGCCCTATGATCGTAACAGTGACCATAAATCCAGCTATTGATGAAACGGTGGAAATTCCATCCTTCGCCGCCGGAACAGTAAACAGAGTGGCAAGTATATTCCGCAGCCCGGGCGGAAAAGGCATTAACGTGGCCTCGGCACTTGCAGACTATGGGGTTAAGGTCAGTACCACCGGGTTTCTGGGTGAGGAAAATGACAGCCTGTTTACAAGCCACTTTGCCAAGAAAGGAATACAAGACCGTTTTGTTCGCATCCCGGGCCTGACACGTACCGGAATTAAGATTATTGACCCGGTTGACGGCGTCACGACCGACATCAACTATCCGGGACTCACACCCACAGCTACTGAGCTTGAGCAGCTCCTTGAGTGGGTGCAGGAGACAGGAAAAGAGTCTGACTGGGCGGTGCTTACCGGCAGCCTTCCTCCGGGGGTAAGGGTGACGGTCTACGCGGAGATGATAGAGCTTCTGCATTCACTTGGTTGTAAGGTTGCGCTGGACACAAGTGGAGCTCCGCTCCAGGCCGCCATGGCCGCAGCACCGGACTTCATCAAGCCTAACATTCACGAGCTGGAAGAGTTTGCAGGGCGTCCGCTCTCAACTCTGCCCGAAATCTCAGCTGAGGCCAGCAAGCTTCTTGACCAGGGTGTTGGCATTGTTGCGG
>PXEI01000315.1 GCA_003564775.1 Spirochaetaceae bacterium | reverse complement strand
GAACCGGCAACACCTTTGTGGTGGCCACCGCCACCAACGGCGCCGTCCGCCACCGGGTTCCCATTGCAGCCACCGCGGCCGGACGCCCCGTCTTTGACGGTGCGTTCTACTACGTTGGCACTCAGGGCGGCGAACTCCTGGTGCTTAACCCCGAGGGCTTTTAGAGCTCTCGGGCGGGTGGTTCCATGTCTTGGTCGGATAGCTGCACGAAGTCCGGCTGGTGGATCAGCATAAAGTGATACAGCGGGTAGACCGAGTCATAGGCGGGTTTAGAGAGCTCGCTCTGAAGCAGGGTGATCCAGGTATCAAGTTGGGCTGGCCAGTAGGTGGGGTGAAACCCGTGTGAGCGATACGCACGGAAAACCCACAAGACAGTGTTCACGAGCACCTCGGGACTGTAGCCAGCGAGCAGTGAGCTCATGAAACGCGCGTGATTCCGGTGATTATCCTGCATCATTTCTTTGTTGTTCGGCCCAATGAGCGCTTCCAGATCCTCGCGAGCACCCATGAGGCGGTTGAGCTCTGCTGCCAAGGATTCGCTCCTGGCCGCGTACTCAGCGGCGGCTTCCTTGCTTGGTACCGGCAGCTGCGCCGCTTTTTCAATAAGTTCATCTTTGGTCATGGTCTAACTCTTTGCCTCCCGTGCCTGTGACGACTGCGACAGTGGGAGCAGAAACCGGAACGTCGTACCTGTTCCAACTTCGGTCTCAACCAGAATCGTACCGCCGTGTGCTTCTACAATCTGCTTTACAATGAACAGCCCCAGCCCCGTACTCTTCTCACCGTCGGTTGGCTGTACGCTTGTTCGGGCGAAGGGCTTGAAGAGTTCGCCCAGGTCGGCGTGCGGAATCCCTGGCCCCTGATCCTTCACGCTTACCACCGCGTTGGTGTTGTCTGCAGCCACGGTGACGATCACGGTGGTGTCATGGTGTGAGAACTTCACGGCATTGGAAATAAGATTATTGAGCACCTGCTGTATCTTCATGCGATCAAGCTCAACCTCGGCAAAGGTCGCGTTGTTTCTAAGCTCCAGTGTAACCGACTTTCGGTCTGCCGAGGGTCGGTTCAGTTTCATGCTTTTCGCCACCAGACGATTCAAGTCGGTTGGCTTGCGGTTCAACTGCATCTCGTGGGACTCAAGGGTTGCAACACTCAGCAGGTCGTCAATGAGGCTCAGCATGAACCCACTTGAATCATGAATGAGAGACAGGATCTCTACCTCTTCATCGCTACGCGATGTGTCGGTATCCTGGCTCAGATCTGCGCTTAAGTGGTGAATTGCGCCAATAGGGTTACGAAGGTCGTGCGCGGCCATCCCAATGAGGCGGTTTTTCATCTCGTTCAGCCTGCCAAGCTCTGCCGTCTTCTTCTGCAGCTCACGATTGGTATTGCTGACCTCCTGGTTCAGCGCTACAAGGCGTGTTTCAAGGAGACTGCTGTCACGATAGTTGTACTCTCCAACCAATACGACCTGGCTTCCGTGCTCCAGAAGATGAAAGTAAAAGGTCTCCGGGAGCCCAGAGGCGGTGGCAATGCTCCACATGCGTGAGCCACTCTCGGCTAGTGCCGCTTCAAGGCTGAAACTCCCCGTGAAATCCAGTACGATGTCGGCCAAACTGCACCCGGTGAGCGTGCGCCCGCACAGAGACTCGGCGTACGGGTTTGCCTGTAGAATCTTGCCGCCTTTGTCGGTCAGGAACACAAGGAGACTGGCTTCATGAAGCGCAAAGCGTCCAAGAGCCGACTCAAGCGTGTTATCCGACATCCAGGAACTCCGTTTGGAGCAGCGTCTCAAGCTCTGCGAAGCTGGAGATATGCGTTACGCCGGGGTAAGCTTGCACCGCGTCTGCCCCTCCCCACCGGAACGCTTGTCCGCCAGCAATAATCGGCAACTCAGGAAAGCGAACCCTGATCTGTTCAATGAGTGCAAGCAGGCTCGGCAGGTTGAAGTAGATACTCATCGACAGGCCAAGCAGGTGGGGTTCTACGTTCTCAACAAGATCAATCAGGGCAGTGCCTGGCGTGTTGGCTCCCAGGAAGTAGCTGTCCCACCCATTAAGGGCGCACACGTCGGCAATCATCTTGGCACCAATCTGGTGATACTCGTTCGCAACGCATGAGACAACGACGCGTTTCCCGTTAGGCTCGGCACTGAAGACCTCAGGATACACCAGGGTGAACAGACTCTCGGTGACCGCGGTAGCCAGGTGCTCGGCGGCTACCGAAATCTTGTTGTGTTCCCAGAGTGAGCCAACCTCGTAAAGTGACCGGCGGAAAAGCTTCAGATACAGGTCACGCATTCCCCAGCCTTCACTCAGCAGCAGCTGCACAAACTGCTGGCACTCGGCCCTCCTGCCGGAAAGGAGATTGTCGAGGTAAGATTGGTACTGTTCGGAGCTGAGCTCAAGCGTTTTGACTAACACGGTCTCTCTAGTTAAACCTCTCGACTCGAGGCTGTCAAGCACGGTGTTTCACCACGTTGCCGCGTCCAACCACCGGTAGTACCTTCTAACCATGAGTAAAACACACGGCAACGCCGACCACACCGGTCATGAACCGAACGCAGACCACGCGGACCACGGCGACCATGCGAACCACGCCGACCACGCCGACCACGACAAGCACGCCGACCACGACAAGCACGCCGACCACGACCCGGGCATGTTCAAGGCCAAGTTCCGGCTGTCTCTCTTGCTGACCGTTCCAGTGGTTTTCTGGTCCGGGCACATTCAGT
>PXEI01000279.1 GCA_003564775.1 Spirochaetaceae bacterium | reverse complement strand
GGCGGTTTCGCTCAGCGCTATCGTTTTTGACTACGCAGGCTTTGCGCGGCTCCGGTTTGGGCGAGCTCGAGCGGCTAACATGACAACCGCAGCCACACCAACCGAAGACACCCCGGGTGGGGCGGATGACGCGCGGCCCACACCTGCAACTGCTCACCCAGCAGTTACGGGGCAGAGATCAGGCCATACACGGTGGGCCTTGAACGTATTGTTGTTTCGGGGCTTTGTGTCGACCTGCGTAGGCACCGGTCTGATCATCTCTACCCTTGGCTTTGCCTTGCAGTCACGGTTTGGTTCGGACATTCAGATAGGAACGGTCTTCATCGGCGTCACAACCCTTACCGCCGTTGCTATTGCAGCGCATTACCTCATCCAGATCCTTGGGTCACCACCTTTGGGTATGCTGGTAGATAAACTCGGCTTCCTCCGTGCTGAAAACTACGCCTTCACCGTGGGGTCTGTTGCACTGGCTGGGGCAGCATGGTTTGCGGCGTACCGCTTCCTGCTGCCTGCTGTCGCGGTGTTTTTTGTTGTAACGGTTATGGGTAAACTGGCCCTGGTGGCAAGGGCCGGGCTGGGCGGATCAGTGAGTTTCTCCCGGTTTATGACCGCGGCCGACTTAGGTGCAGCGGTCGGACCTCTTGTAGGTTGGTTGACAATTGCGCACGTTGGTTCAGCCGACGCAGTCTTTGTTATGGGTGCAGCCCTATATCTGCTGGCTGCAGTTGCGGGCGGCCTGAGCACCAGGCAGTGACGCAAGCAGTACCAAAGCATCAGGAGAAACAAATGGCCGGACTTGTATTCGTGCGCACGCAGCAACAACAGCAACTATGTCGGTTCTATACAGAACGGGTGGGCATGGGCGTTTGGCTTGAGCAACCGCGCATTTGCATTCTTCACCACGAGAACATGTTGCTTGGGTTTCAAGAGGCTGATGTCTCAGACATCGACACACTCCTGACTTTTTTCTACCCAACCCGCGAACACGTGGATGCCATGTATAGAGAGTTTTCCTATGAGGCCACAGGAAAACCTCAAGAGAACGAACGCTACCGAATTTACAACTTCTTTGCCCGCGATCCGGATGGCCGACGCATTGAGTTTCAGTGCTTTCTTCACGATATAGATACAGCCGCATTACAGTGCAGAGGTTTTACCTAGGTGCAGGCGTCGGCTGTGTGCAGCTCCATTTTTTGAAATCCCATTATCGCTTGTCAGAAATCGTTAAACCAATCGTCCTCCATCGCACGGGCTCCCAGAAAATTGATACTGCTTATGCTTCGTGAGACCGAAGGTGGGAGTTCGGCCATTTCTATAGCATGTCCTGGACAACCGAGACGGGCACATACATAGACCCGGCTTCTACCATCGGGCAAGGTGAGCATGATGGAGCGGTTGCAGTTGCAGCCCTCTACATCGCACGCATGTCCTGCCATGAGTGATGCACGGGTTTCAGGCACAAATGCCTCTACCTCGGCGTCCTGCCCACCAATATCCGGCAAAAAACTGTATAACTTTGCATGGCCGCCCCAAAACGCGTCGACAAAGATCAGCCCTTCCTGCCCGTTAATTCGAACTCCTAAACGGATGGACGGCTCTCCGTGAATGTGCACAGACTCCGACATCAAGTCCTCACCGCCGGGACCGGAAATGTGTTCAACGACCATAAACTCCTGGCCGTGTCGCTTAAGAATTTTTATGCCGTCCGGCAACCGTTGCAAGAACTCAACCGGGATGTCTTTATGCTGGAGTTCCACATGCTCTCCTTGATGAAAGTGTAGGAGATTATACCCCGGCTCTATGGTTCGGCCAAGTTAGTTCCGCCAAGAATTTCAAAATGCTGTCTCAACCTCTTTAGCATGGAGCAGTGCTTGTTGACATCAGTTAAAGAATTCTCGAGTATTAAGTTTAGAAGGGGCTGTATGCGCATCTCGGCACCCATTGTTTGTGTCCTCGTATTTGGACTGACCGTCGTTCGTCTATGGGCGTTTGATTTTAACTTGAGACTCACTCCCGTCGCGGCTATTCCAATTGGGAGCGCCGCGACGCCGTATTATTCTATTGGTGGTGGAGCATTTCTTAATGCCGACATCGACCTCTTCAATTTCCTCTCGGCTGGTCCCGAACTTGGCTATTACGTTACTCCATTACTGAATACCGGAACGTATCCGACCTTTGTGAGCGGCGGGCTTGGCATAGGCACGTATTTTTACCCTGCCTCGCGGATTGCAGTGCAGGCGGGTGGCTCCGGCGGGGTCTATGAGATGAGCTACGCCGAGCTCTCATATAGCAACCTCTGGTGGAAAGCTTATGGCGATGTTGGGTTTCGCATTTCTCCCTCGCTTACTGTGTCCGGAGGGGCAGGGTACATCAACTTCCGTGCGGAAGATGAACCCATGTACACCGGACTCCTTGCCGGTATTGGAGTGCGCTATCTCTTCAGCGTTGGAGAGGTAACCGGAACTGTAACAGCTACGCTCCAGCAGCCCGAGCCGGTATTCCCACTGCTGTATGGCATTTACAACCGCAACAGTATAGGCACGCTCACCATCCATAACGGTGAAACGGCCGAGATTCGCAACGTCTCGGTGGGCTTCCGGGCAGATTCCTATACATCGTCACAGGTTCTGTCTGGCACCGCAGACCTCATTCGTCGGAACGGGACAACCACCATGCCCTTGTACGCCGAGTTCTCGGAGCGTATTCAAAACTTTACCGAGGCTGGTGTTATCCGCGGTGAG
>PXEI01000476.1 GCA_003564775.1 Spirochaetaceae bacterium | reverse complement strand
TGCCCGGCATGGATGGGGTTGAGGTATGCAGACGTATCAAGCAGGATGAGCGGTTCAAAGAGACGCCTGTCCTTATGTTGACAGCAAGAACCGAGGACAGCGACATTGTCACCGGCCTTGAGGTTGGCGCGGACGACTACATCACGAAGCCGTTTAGCCCCAAGGTTCTTGTTGCGCGGCTCCGCGCGGCACTCAGACGTACTCATGGCGATGAATCGCAGACCAGCGAATCTCCGCGTATACAGCTGCATGGTATTGCCATAGATACGGCACGCCACGAAGTGCGCTGTGACGACACGATTGTTGCGCTGTCGGCTACCGAGTTTGCGATTCTAGAGTTCTTTGCGCGAAACCCAGGCCTGGTATTCTCCCGTACGCGCATTATTGATGCGATACGCGGTGAGGATTATCCGGTCACTGAGCGCTCTGTCGATGTGCAGATTCTCGGTTTACGCAAAAAGCTTGGTTCCCACGGTTCACACATTGAGACGGTGCGTGGGGTTGGTTACCGACTCAAGGATTAAAGCCCGAAATGCGACGGTCACTTCTTTACCAGATTTTTCCAGTTTATCTGACTGCGTTACTGCTGGCGGTCGGTCTTCTCACCTTTGCTTCTACCCGCGTTATTCGAAGCGCCTTCTATGAAGAGAAGAAGATAGAACTACGGAACACTACACGCCTTATCAGCACTGCGCTTGAGCTTTCCCGGTTACTGTCTGACCCCAATGACGAAGAGTTGAGCGAAACCAGAGTGGATCTGGCTCATTTGATTGCGGACCTGCCGTTGCGCGTTACGGTGATTTCACCCGAAGGAGTGGTGCTTGCCGATACAGATATCGATCCTGAGTTGGCCGAAAACCACTCCGCGCGTCCTGAGGTAGTTCAAGCCTTGGCAACCGGCGTTGGCACGCATAGTCGCGTGAGTTCAAGTACCGCGGAAAACAGCTTGTATCTGGCTCTGGCGCTTACCGGCACTGATCTCGAGACGGTGGGGGTCGTGCGAGGCGCCGCATCGGTTGCGGGCATTGACCGGCGTACCCGGGAGGCTTTCACGGCAATTCTCTTAACCGGATTGCTGATTATTGCAGGCACAACCTTACCCACCTTCGTAGTTGTCAAGCGCATATATCGTCCTCTCATGACGATTCAAGAAGCAGCCGTCCGATACGCCGACGGTGACCTGAACTATCGTATTGAATCACAAGCTCCCGAAGAGATTCAGGCAATTGCCGATACACTCAATAGCATGGCCGCGCAGCTTGCCAACACCATTGCTGGGATTACGGCTCAACGCAACGAACTGGAGGCAATTCTCAGTAGCATGGTGGAAGGGGTTATCGTGGTAGATGAGAATCGCCGCATTTCCTCGATCAATCGTGCGGCCGGACGGCTTTTTCGGGTGAATCATGAGGCGGTAACCGGCAAGTCAATGATTGAGGCCTTACGAAATGTTGAGATTGATGAGTTGGCGGCACAGACGAGAGAGCGGGGAGGGGCGCAGGAGGCGGGACTTGTGATCTACGACAGTCCCCTGACGCATGTACAGGTGCACGCGACACCACTCAGTTACGAAGGATCTGCCGGAGTATTGCTGGTGCTCAATGACATTACCAAGATGAAACAGCTCGAGAGCATTCGAAGAGACTTTGTTGCAAACGTTTCACACGAGCTGCGGACCCCAATCACCTCAATTCTTGGGTTTGTAGAGACTCTCCGTGACGGTGCGCTGCAAGATAGCGAGGCTGCCGACCGCTTTATTGAGATAATCCATGGGCATTCGGTGAGGCTAAATCTAATAATTGAAGACCTGCTCAGCCTGAGCCGGCTTGAGAGTTACAACAGCGAAGTTCCCATGGAGAACTACAAAATGGATCAGATTGTTACCAAGGCGATACAGGCCTGCGAGCACGAGGCCGAGCGGAAAGAGATCCATATTCATCAGTCGAGCGAAGGCTTGCCGATGGCCCGGGTTAATCCGGCATTGTTCGAACAGGCTTTGGTCAACCTCATAAACAATGCCGTCAAGTACAGCCCAAAAGGTGGCGAGGTTGCGGTAAAGACGCATATCCATGAGAGCCTGCTTCAGGTCGACGTTACCGACCGTGGTGAAGGCATTCCACGTAGAGATATTGAACGCGTTTTTGAAAGGTTCTACCGAGTAGATCGTGCACGGAGTCGTGACGTAGGCGGAACAGGCTTGGGACTCGCAATTGTTAAGCATATTGCAATTGCTCACGGCGGCGAGGTTTCGGTCATGAGCACCGAGGGTCAAGGAAGCACCTTCACCCTCCGTATTCCGCAAACTCAGTCTTTATGACGCAGAAATTTCGGCCGTTTGGAGCGGGATCTGCGAACGCTCTCTGCAATGCTCAAGCACCGGTCACCAACATGTTCAAGGTGCGACACAATATCAATGAACACGAGCTCGGCCTTCACATCGACTTCGTCGTCCTTTTTCAGCACCTTTCGCACTCGTTGCTTGAGCTTGTCGCGCCCCTTGTCTATGCGCTCCTCCATGCGGTTGGCTGTTTCCCAGTCCGGCCGCTCGAGCTTCCCTTCCAGGTAGTCTGAGTTGTACTTAAGGAAGTCTAGAATCTGCGATGTGAAATCAAACAGTTCATCTCGGCTTTCTTGATGGAATCGATAGTTCTTGAGGTAGCTTCGTGAAAGCAGACGCATGGTTTTGTAACAGTCGTCGGCAATAAGTGAAAGCTGCTGTGCGGTGAGTTGCTGTTGTTGAATC
>PXEI01000139.1 GCA_003564775.1 Spirochaetaceae bacterium | reverse complement strand
TGCCTCCTGGCCACCGCCAGCAAAAGCAAAGCCAGCAACAAAAACAAGAGCAAGAAGCGCAAAAAGTATACGTCGTGACATAGTGTTTCCTCCTTTCCATGTCGTAGCTTCCATAATCGCCCGTTTTCGGGGTGCCGTCAACCACAGTCGTAAATCTTCACGCATTACTAACAGCGACGACCAGTGCCAGCGCATCTTGCGAGCGAACTACCGTTTCCCCAACCCCAGATCACCGTGGATCTTGAAGAAGCGGCCATCACGTGTCGCCTCAAGTCGCCGGTCAGGAAAATAGAGGGGCAGCAGCTCACGCACCTTCTCCACCGCAACCTGGTCTATCTCTTCCTCCACCTCGTCGGGAACATTGGTAAGAGTTTTTATGTCCACCGCCAGAAGATACCCGCGCCCGAGCTCCGACCCGTACCCGGCAGTGAAGTCTGCGCCCACCGTGAAAAGGCCGCTGTGTTCCGGGTTAGCGGTAACCCCATGGGCCGCCCGTGCCGGATGCAAGGGATAGCGGTCCCCATAACGGTCTTCAAGATAGGTGTCGACCTCGTCAAATAGTTGATTCATTTTATTATCAAATTCTTGTAGGAGCGGGTGCTTCATACCCTAACCATACTGAAGCATGGAGCACTTGTCCAAGCCTGTCTCCGCGAACTGCATCACGATGCTGCATAATCTATTGATAATTTCTTACCCCAAAGGGTAGAGTACCCGTGTTACCATGCAGACATGACCACGAGGTATTGCTTGTCTATATTGAGATATACATGAACGCTCGAATGGTTCGTTCGTTGCGACGGCTCCTGATTCCTTTTCTCTTGCTACTGGGGTTCTGGATGCTCCTGTCTCCTCACCATACACCTGAGTCCCTGGCGGTAGGCATTTTTGTGGCCTTGGGGGTTACGCTGTTCTCACGCAGCCTCCTGTTTGATCAGCATGAAATGCCGCTCTACAGGCTTGAGAACCTGCTCATGTTCATGGGCTTTCTAGTGGTGCTGGTTCTTGAAGTGGTAAAGTCCAACATAGAGGTAGCGCGCATTGTACTAAGTCCTAACATGCCTGTAGAGCCTGAGTTCGTAAAGGTTCCGCTCAAGATCAAGAACGAGGTGAACCGGGTCATCCTGGGAAACTCAATTACCCTCACGCCCGGAACGCTCACGGTAGAAATTACCGACACCTACTGCGTGGTTCATGCGCTGACAAAGGACTCTGCCGAGTCACTCCGCAGCAGCTTTATTGTTCGGTGGA
This sequence comes from Spirochaetaceae bacterium, assembly GCA_003564775.1. Classification (GTDB taxonomy): domain Bacteria; phylum Spirochaetota; class Spirochaetia; order DSM-27196; family SLAA01; genus SLAA01. Next base: position 10,985 of record PXEI01000139.1, on the reverse strand, counting down.
TCAAGCGCATTGACGAGGCTCATGAATCATGAACCTGGTTGATCTTGCGGTAGTTGCAGCGGCCGGAACGCTCGCACTCCTCACCTTTGCCTCGTTGTACCGGGCGTATGTTGGGCCAAGCGCCGCAGACCGGGTTGTGTCCATTAACGTTATCACAACCAAGGTGACCATGATCATTGTCCTTTTGGCCGTCATAACCGGACAACAGGTATTTGTGGATGTTGCGCTCATTTATGCAATGATGGGGTTCATAGCCACTGTGGGCGTAGCTAAGTACATAGACCGTGGGGAGCTCGGCTAATGGAAGTAATTTCTCTGCTGCGGGGCTCGGTAATTGTGTTTCTGCTTGCATCCGGTGTGTTTTTCTTCTCGGTCGGAACCTTGGGCCTTTTGCGCCTGCCGGATGCGTTCAGCCGCATGCACGCCACCACCAAATGCGACACCCTTGGTGAGGGCCTGGTGCTTATAGCTGTTATGGTCTACTTCGGGCCCGGCCTCATTAGCATAAAACTCTTTATGATTATGGCATTCATCTGGATTACCAACCCAACCGCAGCGCATATCATTGCCAAGGCTCAGTACCACAACCCCGAGGAGCACGGTTCGTCGCTGCACCCGCCAAGGGAACTTGAGGAGTAGTCATGCAGGTACTGAACTTCATTCTGGTTGTATTTCTGGTTATTTGTGCACTCGCAGCTGGACATACCAAAGACCTGCTCAGCGCGGTGGTCATTTTTGCCTCCTACAGTCTGGTCATGGCGGTGCTGTGGCTGCTGCTCCAGTCACCCGATGTTGCACTGACCGAGGCCGCCATGGGTGCGGGCGTAACCACAATCATGTTCATTGCGGTGATAAGCCGCACATCCAGGATGGAGAAATGAAACGCGCCTTTCTCATTGTGACCCTTGGCGGTCTACTTGTCATCATGTCCTATAGCTTTATTCAGATGCCGGCTATAGGCAGCCAGGATCATCCGGCTTACAACGAAATTGCAGCGCACTACATAGAGAACACCGTGGCCGAGACGAACGCTCTCAATGTTGTGGCCGTTATCATTTCCGACTATCGCGCACTCGACACCTTAGGAGAGGCAACGGTTCTCTTCACTGCTGTTTCGGCGGTGCTCAGTGTTCTGCTCATAGCTCACCCAAAGCCGCTCAAGAAGCGCAAAGAGAACCACCATGGATGATCAAATAGTACGTGTGGTCAGCCGAATAATTATTCCCTTTATTCAGGTCTACGGCGTATTCGTTGTCATGCATGGTCACCTGTCACCAGGGGGCGGGTTTCCCGGAGGCGCTATTCTTGGCGCAAGTATCATTCTCTATACCCTTGCCTATGGTGCCGAGGCCGGTTCACAGATGATATCGCACTCCACGTCTAAGTGGCTGGAGAGCGGTGCCATTCTGCTGTTTGTAGCGGTCGGACTGGTAGGGATTGCCGCTGGCCAGAGTTTCTTAACTAATCAGGCGGCAGGCTTCAGCATGGGTGAGCTTGGCAATATACTGAGTGCCGGTTTCATACCAATCATCACCATTGCGATTGGGGTAAAGGTGGCAAGTACCATGATTACCCTGTTTCACACCATGGTAGACAAGGAGCCACATTGATCTACTCGTTCTGGATACAGATCCTTGAACACGTAAACTACATCGGCGCGGCCTGCCTCTTTGTAGTTGGTCTCTACACCGTTGTAACGCATAACAACTTCATTAAGAAGATCATAGGGATTAACATAATGGAAACCTCGGTCTTCTTGCTCTTTGTCTCTATTGGTTTTGTGCACGGGGCCTCACCTCCAGTTCTCACCTTGGGGGACACTGGCGGCCCCTTTGTGAACCCACTTCCCTCGGCGCTGATTCTGACCGGCATTGTTGTGGGCGTAAGCATTACTGTGTATGGACTCAGTATGGTTATCCAAATTCACCAGCTGTACGGAACCATTGAGCTTGACGAGATTCTTGATACAGAGGAATCCAAGGACGACTCACCCCATGCTTAGCCTGCATCTTCCGGTCTATGCACTGCTGGCTCCACTCATCGCGGCACTCATTCTCCCGCTGACTACCGACGGTGACTCTCGCCAGCTCCGGTATATAGTTGGTGGTGCAGCTCTGTGTGCCACAGCACTAGCCGCTGTTTCACTCAAGGGCACCCTTGGCGGGGATGTATACACCTACTACTTTGGCAACTGGATACCGGGTGTGGGCATAGAGTTTGTCATTAACATATTCTCAAGCTTCATGAGCCTGGTCGTAGTCTTTATCAGCACCTTGGTTATTTTTTACGCCTTCCGGAACATCACGCATGATCTTGCTCAGCACCTTATTCCGTACTACTTCACACTCATCTTTCTTATGCTGTTTGCCATGGTCGGCATGATCTACACCAACGACCTCTTTAACCTGTATGTCTTCATGGAGATACTCTCACTCACCTCGTGCGCTATAGTCTCCATAAAGCGCAAAGGCAGGAACCTGCTTGCCAGCCTGAAGTACCTCATGCAGGGTACTATCGGCTCGGTGTCTATACTCATGGGCATTGCCTTCCTGTACATGGTGAGCGGTAATCTGAACATGAGCGCTCTGGCCGAGCTCATGCCGGATATCTGGCAGAGCCACTCTATCAATGTGCTCATCTCTATTGGCTTCATCCTCACCGGATTTGGCATTAAGGCCGCCGTCTTCCCGCTGCACACCTGGTTGCCCGATGCACACTCAAGTGCCCCGACACCGTCTAGTGCATTGCTCTCCGGCCTGGTTGTGAAGATCTATCTCTTTGCGGCAATGAAGCTGTTGTTCCAGGTTATTGGCGTTGATATTATGCGCGAGGTTGGGCTCCAGCTCTTTCTGGTGCTGTTTGCCGTATCCGGCATGATTATGGGGTCGGTGTTCGCAATTGGGCAGACCGACATTAAACGAGTGCTAGCCTACTCCAGTGTCGCCCAAATTGGCTACATCGCACTGGGTATATCCCTGGCTTCACCGGCCGGACTCAACGCCGCGTTCTTTCATGTTGTTGCTCATGCCCTTATGAAGGGGGCCTTGTTCCTCAGTGCTGGTGCCATGATATTCACCACCGGCAAACGGAATGTGAACGAGTTCAGCGGTATGGGTTACCGCATGCCGTTTAGCATGACGGTCTTTACCATTGGGGCTTTTGGCATGATTGGCATTCCGGGGTTCGCTGGCTTCATCTCCAAGTGGTACCTGGGTCTGGCCGTACTTGATGGCGGCCACCCATGGATACTGCTGATCATTTTACTCAGCAGCCTCCTCAACGCTATGTACTACCTGCCCATCATTATCAAGGCTTTCCTCTGTCACGAGTGCGAGACGGTGCCAAGCGTCATGGAGAGAGATGGCTTACCCGCCACAATGTGGGTTCCCATGGCAATAATGGCCGTTCTTATTGTGCTACTTGGGGTATTCCCACAGTTGCTCATGAACATAACAGGGCAGATGCCGCACCTGTTTCTGTAATGTTCTGTTTCCTTGTGCATGGCGTAAGAGCTGCAGATGGGGAGGTTAAATAAATGTCCGGCGATAACACCAACAACGACTGCGCGCCCTGTGTGCCCTGCGCACAGGAGAGCTTGTTTAGCCGCAGTTGCATAGCCCTCTTGACCATCTCATTCGTCTTGGTTGGGGCCTTTATTGCCATGACCTTAATCGGTGACGCGGTTTTCTACCTGCCGGTACTGCGTCAGGTCTTTTCATTCCGCTACTACCCACTGCTCTTGGTAGCGGTACCGCTCCTCTCCGGCCCTCTGCAGGCTGCGCTGGGATACAGGTCGGCGTGGTTACGTGACCTCACTGCGGTGACAACCACCTTTGTGACTTTTCTTTTCATTCTGGCGATGTACCCCCAGCTACTGACCGACAGCATTTACAACACGATCCCAGCAGTATTTGGTTATGGACTGCACTTCCACGTAGACTGGCTCAGCTACGTCATGGTCTCGGTCTCCGGTATTCTATGGCTGCTGGTGACGATCTACGCCCATGAGTATATGGCCCCGGAGGAACACCAGGACCGCTTCTACCTGTGGATGTCGGTAACCTTAGGGGGAGTGCTCGGAACGGTCATGGCTTCGGACATCCTCACAATGTTCCTGTTCTTTGAAATAATGACCTTCAGTTCCTACATGCTGGTTGCACACAACGAGTCGGCCGAGTCATTGCTTGCAGGCAATAACTACATCTACATGGGTGTTGCCGGTGGTCTTGCCGTTTTGGTTGCAATGATACTGGTGCTGTTCAGTACAAAAACCTTGCAGTTCACCTACTTGGCAGCCGAGCTTGCCGAAACAGGGTGGATACAGTACGCAGTAGCCGCGCTGCTTATACTAGGCTTTGGTGTGAAGGCGGGCATGCTCCCGGTACATATCTGGCTGCCAAAAGCACACCCGGTGGCCCCTACCCCGGCAAGCGCTTTGCTTTCCGGCGTTCTGATAAAGATTGGCGCATACGGAATTCTGCGGGTGGCAACCAGCTTCTTCATGCCAGCTGCGGGACCGCTCATGAGTAGAGACAACCCATTGTGGAACCTTTCTCATGTCACCGGAGCCGCGGTTATCTGGATTGGGATACTCACAATGGCGGTTGGGGTGTTCATGGCCCTCCAACAAAGCAACATGAAAAAGATGCTCGCCTATCACAGCATTAGCCAGATGGGCTACATCATTATGGGTGCCGGAGTTGCTGCCTACTTAGGCTACTACGGTGCTATGGGGTTTTCCGGTGCGGTCTACCACACAGTCAACCATGCGCTTTTCAAGAGCTTGCTATTTATGGTGGCCGGGGTGGTATACCTGCGGTACCATGAGCTGAACATGTACAACCTCGGCGGGCTCTGGAGAAAGCTTCCGGTTACCTTTGTCGTCTGCATCATTGCCGCGCTGGGCATTACCGGCATGCCGTTTTTTAACGGCTTTGCGAGCAAATCTATTCTTCATCATGCAATTGATGAAGCATATACGTACGGGCACGGCTCATTCCGCTATGCTGAGGTCGTGTTTACTATTGTCAGTGGTGGAACTGTCTGTTCGTTCATTAAACTCATATCCTACACCTTCTTGGGCAGATGTCCGGAGAAAATTGCCACGGTTCCAAACACCGGGAACCGTATGATGCAGATGGCTATGGGTGGAGTTGCGGTGCTTATTGTCGGCATTGGGGTTTTCCCAGGTTACCTCATGAACACCTTTATCATTCCGGCCACCCGGAGCTTCACCTATGATCCTGCCTTCATTGACCGGTACCTGGTGGACATGAACTTTTTCAACTCACACGACCTAATGGGCACGGTGAGAGTATACGCCCTTGGATTTGCCATTTTCTTTGTCGGGAAAAAGCTTCACCTGTTTCACCTGCACCTTCCCAAGTGGCTGAGTGTTGAGTATGTGATGTACAAGCCTCTGCAGTCGGCGGTACTCAGAGTCTCGCGGCACATTACCACCAACTACGAGACCAAAGCCAACAACGCCGACGTCTACATCTATGCGGCACTACTCATGGGAAGCCTGCTCATGCTGACGGTCTTCTTCCGGTAGGCCCAGTTGACTTGCAAGATTGACCAGCTGTCTTCCAAAAATATCGAAGGGTCGTATCACCTTACTGCTCCATGTCCTTAAGCTGTACATCGAGTGCGTTAAGCGATATTTGCAGCTCACGGATGAGCAGCGCCAGGGATATCAACATGAAGACCAGGCTAACACCAAAAAGCAGCTCACCAATCAGTACCGCGCCCAAAAAAAGCGCCATCATGGAGCCCACACACACAAGCAATGACGCAGCACCCGCAATCTGCATGTGCCGAATGAGCAGGAGTCGTCGGCGAAGGTTCCCAATTTGCGCACGTATTGCGGGGTTTTTCTGGTCCTGCCACCCCTCGTGAAGGCCACGAACCAAAGATGCGTAGGAAATAAAGCGGTTTGTGTAACTCAGAAACAGCAGCGATATCGCCGGGAAGAGTAGTGCCGGGGTTGAGAGTTGTAGTTCCATAGAGCCTCCGCTCCGGAATATACCGACCCAGTCATGGCTATGCAACCTACTCACCGTTCCCGAGGCGGCCACACTTGCGCAGATCCGCCGCATGTACAAACCTGCCAAAGAGTTGTCGAAACGCCTTGCGGTACAGCATTAGCTCGGGGTGAAACTGCACGCCAATTCGAAAGTCGTGGTCCTGGTGCTCTACAGCCTGAATCACCCCATTGAGCTCCCGTGCAGTTACCCGTAGTCCGGCACCGACCTGGTCAATTGCCTGCCGGTGCAGCGAGTTCACAAATCCACGTGGCCTTGCCATAATGCGTCCGAGCAATGACTCCGGGTGAATGCGCACAAGCCGCCTCAGCAAAATCCGCCGAAATCTACCCCGAGGATAACGAACACCGGTAAAAGCCTTTTCAATTGATATATGCAGACTGCCACCATGCACTACATTCAGCAGCTGCGCGCCACGACAGATCCCAAGCACCGGAATACCTTCACTCTCGGCACGCCTCAATAAGGCAATTTCCATAGCATCGCGATGATGATCGTAGCGATAACGCTTGCGAGCGCCACTCCTGAACAGGCCAGGGAAGATATCGGCGCCACCACCAACTATCAAACCATGGAACACCGGAGCCTCCATGCCGCCTGCCCTCAGGCGCCGTGGCCTTCCCCCGGCAAGGCGCACGGCAACTGCCAAGGGAAGATATCCTGGATCCAAAAAACCCGTACGAGAGGTTATGCAAATGAGTGGCCGATACCCAGGACATGCTCGAGCGCGTTTTGCACCTAACATACGGCATAGCACCTCACTGTGGTCTATCGCGAACGAATCTCCGGAGGTAAACTCCGGTGGCGAATGAGCGACCCCAGAATAAACATAATACCCAGGACAATAAAGGGATCGTCCCTATAGAATACATCATTCTTTGCAGCGCGCCCTTCACGCACGATCATCCGCAGCCGCATAATGAGCGCCCTAAGGCCAATGCCGGACTCCACCGAGCCACTGAGCAAGGAAAAAGCCTCTTTCAGCTCGCGGCTCTGAATGCTGGATTGCGCGTCGTCCCAGACCTTGCTGAGCTTGGAGAAGCCTTCGTCCGAGGCGGCAACGTCCTGTACTGCGCCCAGCAGCCACAACCCCGGGATCTTCGTCCTTTGCCCCAGACTTATGGGCTTCTGCAGTTCGACATCGCCGCTCAGGGTCAACGTGAGTAGTAACATGGGGAAATCTACACCCGACTCCACAGACTGGAAAAGCCCGGCCCAAAAACGCGGATTCACCTCAATGAGGTAGGGTTCTGAGTCCGCCTTGCCGTCCCAACGAAAATCCAGCTCGGCCACGCCGTTCCAGTTCAACGGGCCCAGTAGCCGCCTGGCGCCCGGAATAAACGCGCTCTCATCTACCGTTTCACGGAGGCTACCGGCGCCGGACTCATACGGAAAACGATGAATGTTCTTGTACGCCATGGACGCACGCAGTTCGCCTTTGCTAAAGAGCACGGCCAGACAGTAATCCTCACCCGGAACAAACTCCTGGAGCAGGAGTTCTCCAGGGAAGTATTTGCGCGCGTACTCAAGTGACCGTGTCAAATGGGTAGAGTTCATCACCTTCTCAATACCGCGCCCTCCAACCTCATCGGCGGGCTTAATGAGCAACGGGAACTTCATACCCATAGTTAAGGACTCCGTATCGAGAGGCTGCTCCATTGATTGAGTCTGCTCGCCGTTCTGCCCCTGCCCGGGAACCACACGGGTTTGTGGAATTCGAACCCCCAGAGACTCGGCAGTTGGGGCCAGTTGATCCTTAGGATGCACCCGGCTAATGGAGTTGTAGTCCGGAGCGGCAACCTGCATGAACTGCTCAAAGCGTTCACGATACTGCGCAATGATCTCGGTTTCACGAAACACCGGCATGAGAATATAGGGGCGCCCGTCAGTTGGTTTGCGCCGCTTGAGCTTTGCCTCCAGGTCGGCCAGAAATACATCGCGGTCACCGTCGAGTGGCGCATGAACAAAGTTTTTTTTGACATAACGTGAGAAGCTGAGCACCGTGAGATCTACATCGTCACACCCAATAACCTCGTACCCACGCTTCCCCAGCGAATGGGCAATCACCAACGACATAAGGCTTCTTCCGTACATCACAACCACGGTGCCTTTGGGTTGAGACTTGTCAGCCTTTCTTTTTTTGGTGTCGGGTTTCTTGAGATTCATCTATTTCAGGCTCCGCGGGTCACTATCTACAGGTAGAAAAGCTCAGGCTTTTTCGCAGCAAGCTGACATCTTCTCAGGACGCCGCAATCATCTCAGCACGCCGAAAAAAGGCGACGTCGGAATGGTACCAACGTCGCCTTTATCATTCTATTTACCGTTGTTTCGCGGGTCAAGCCCAGACGGAACCGGAGGAAAACGGGTGGCCAGTGCCCGTGGAAGGCACCGGCCTCAAGAAACTAGTCCTTGTCTTCCCAAGCCATCGCCTTGGTAACAGCTTTCTGCCAGCCCTTGTAGAGCTTGTCACGCTTGCCGCCATCCATAGTCGGCTTGAACTCTTTCTCAAGCTCGAAAGCGTTGACGAGTTCTTTTTGGTCTTTCCAGAAACCAACTGCAAGACCAGCAAGGAATGCAGAACCCCGAGCCGTGGTCTCAATAATGCGTGGTCGACGAACAGGAACACCAAGGATGTCGGCCTGGAACTGCATGAGGAAGTCGTTCTTACATGCACCACCATCAACCTTAATTTCCTTGTTCTTGATGCCGGAGTCTTTCTCCATGCAGTCAATAACGTCACGGGTCTGGTACGCAATTGACTCAAGAGTTGCACGAACAATGTGGTCGCGGTTTGCACCACGGGTCAGACCGACAATAGCGGCTCGAGCGTACTGATCCCAGTAAGGAGCTCCAAGACCAACAAAAGCCGGAACCATGTACACACCATTGGTGTCGTCTACCTTCTGTGCAAAGTAGTTCGTGTCAGCAGCGTCGGACACAATCTTGAGTTCATCACGCAGCCACTGCACAGCAGCGCCGGTAACAAAGATTGCACCTTCAAGAGCATACTCAACCTTGTTGTTCAGACCCCAGGCAATAGTGGTAAGAAGACCGGTCTTGGAAGGAACGCGCTCAGTTCCGGTGTTCATAAGAACAAAGGAGCCGGTTCCATAGGTGTTCTTGGCCATGCCGTTCTCAAAACAGGCCTGACCAAAGAGAGCACCCTGTTGGTCACCAATTGCACCAGCAACAGGAATTTTTGCTCCACCAAAGGTACTAGCTTCGGTTTCGCCGTATACTTCACTTGAAGGACGTACCTTCGGAAGCATTGAGCGGGGAACACCAAGTTCACCAAGCAGTTTGTCGTCCCAGTCCAGGGTCTTGATGTTGAACATGAGAGTTCGGGAGGCATTGGAATAGTCAGTTACATGAACTGCGCCACCGGTCAGTTTCCAGATCAACCAGGTGTCGACTGTTCCAAACAGAAGCTCACCCTTGTCGGCCTTCGCTCGTGCACCCTCTACGTTATCGAGCATCCACTTCACCTTGGTTCCGGAGAAGTATGCATCAATAACCAGACCGGTGTTCTCACGAACGTAATCGGTCAGGCCTTTGTCTTTCATCTGGTCACAGATTCCGGCGGTGCGGCGATCCTGCCAAACAATTCCGTTCATGATTGGCTTGCCAGTGCTCTTTTCCCATACAATGGTGGTCTCGCGCTGGTTCGTGATACCAATCGCAGCCACTTCATCCGGCTTCACACCAGCTTTCTCAAGCACTTCACGAGCAACACCTGACTGGCTACCCCAGATGTCCATTGGATTGTGCTCAACCCAGCCTGGCTTAGGGTAGATCTGCGCGAACTCTTGTTGAGCTGTGGCTTTGATCTCACCCTTGTGATCGAAAAGGATGGCCCGGTTACTTGTCGTTCCGGCGTCAAACGCCATTACGTAATTCTTTGCCATTATTCCCAACCTCCAAGAAAATAAATGTTTCCAGAATAACATTCCGGAATAGTGCCGTGTTCGAGTTTGACTTTCGTTGACGTAATCATCGCATCGATGTAATCATCGCAGCCAAATTCCCAACATTCTAAACACACGAAGCAATTGTTACCGGAAACAGAACATTTGCAGTGCTGGCCCCGATTTACAGATGCTACACCCGGTTAGTACAGCCGTCAAGAAAAAGTTCAGGCAAACGGCCATCCGCCTCTATACACGGCCCACTCGAAGCAACTCTAACGAACTGCTCGGGATGTATACGCCAGACAAGTGCCAGCAGGCGCTTTAGATTCTTACTTTTAACGAGTTCTTTGGTATTCTTCTGCTGGCAGTTAGCGGTATTGGTGACGGATATCGTCGAGTTTTTGCATTTTTATTCCTCAACCAGGGTCGTTCAAGGTACGATCCGGCGCTGGACTCATATGGTAACAAACGCAAGTTTTTGATTGACGATTGTTACGAAAGGGGGTTATGCTACGTTGTCGATCAGAAGTACTCGTTCGGTACTATCACAAATCTTTCACGTTCAAGGAGCTAGCAAATGGATTTGAGTCTAATGGATCCGGTAATGTTTCTTGTTGCATTCGGTGGTGGCGTTTTCGGCGCGGCCATTGGTGCACTTCCGGCGTTTATCTTTACCGGTATCATGGTTATTGTCGGTGAGGCAGCCTTTGTTGCCACCGGTGAAGGTGCCATTACCGGTATGATAGCATTTGGGCCCTTTTTCTCACCAAGCGTTGCCTTCGGTGGTGGTGTTGCAGCCGCTGCTTTTGCTGCAAAGAAGGGTATGCTTGGCGCGGGTAAGGACATCCTCACTACGCTCATGACCTATGGAGCCCAAAAGGGCTTCGCAATGGTGCTCATTGTTGGTGGTGTGTTCGGTGTTATTGGTTGGGGAATTCATGCAGGACTTGCTTCTGTAGGCACACCAACCGACACGATCGCAGTTGGTGTATGGGTGAGCGCCCTTATCGTACGCCTCGTGTTCTCACCGGGC
>PXEI01000191.1 GCA_003564775.1 Spirochaetaceae bacterium | reverse complement strand
TTTGGTCGTTATCGAAAGGGTATGCCCTTTTTCTATCCACCAACTTCTATAGTACCCCCACCAACGAAGACCTGCGTCGAAGCCCAAGATCAAACCATCCATGGAGGGTAGCTGTATGAGCACAACTGTATCAGAAGTGTTGGTGATTCTGGCAGGGTTCCTGGTGTTAGGCCTTCTCGTCCCAGGCTGCGACAACCCCTTTGCAGACGATGAAGACGACGGAATACTTACGGTGAGTGTGAGTGACTATGAAAGAAGTTGTAGTGGTTCCGCACTCTTTGCTGCATTTGTGTTTAACGCTGGCGCAGACGTGGACAGTGCTGAACCAGTTGCTATTGTTGGAGAAGAGGTGGCGGATGGTGCCGCAGCAGGAACGGCTTTCGTATGGGGCGATGACGCTCGCCCAACGTGGATTGGAAAAGGCGGCAACAGGTACGACGTATATCCCACGATCTATTGTCCCGACGGTAGTACCGAAGACGGAATTCCTGCTGTTGGAGACCAGCCCTTCTACGAAACGACACCAGAGCTTGTGTACCGGAGTGCGGACTTTGATCAGCCGGTAACCTATAAAAAAGACGGGAACAAGTCTATCGCAACCGCCTTTGGTGAGTACGAATAGGGATCACTCGGCTAACGATCCTCCCGGCCGCCACACAGCTCGTGAGGCGGCCGGTACGCCTGCCCGGCCAGGCCGGGCACCAAAATTCATAGCGGCCTCGGCGGGCATAGGGTATACTGGAGCTCATGCAGGTGCTTGAGCTGGTTGCCATGCTTGGCGTTGCGCAAAGTCTCGTGCTGCTGTTGCTGATCATTCTGCGCTACAGACACAAAAAGAACCTACCTTTTGCGCTTATCGTGCTTACCCTGGCAGTGCGCTTGGGCAGTATTCCGGCATGGAACGCCGCAACGCTGCTTTCACATCCGTGGATGTTGGCGCTGGTGAACCCGCTGCCGTTCCTGGCCGGGCCGCTGCTGTGGTGGTACGCACGAGAGTGGACCCTGGCGGAAGGCAAGCAGCGGCCCCGCCTTTTTGGGCTGCACTTTTCACCCTACTTCATAGAGGCCGCCGGAATGGGGCTGCTGCTGCTGAGTATGCAGCCCGGGCAGTATGAAGTTCTGGTAGCCCGGATCTTTGCCGGTTCGCCACCGTGGTGGTTTACCGGACGGAACATTCTTAAGCTGCTGAGCGGCATTGTGTATACTGCTTTGGCAGTGAGGCTGGTTTTTGGGATAGGCCGGGCGGCTGCAGGAAAGCGTTTCGGCGGCCGGTCGGCTGCAGACCAGCCTCCTGGCGGAGAACGAGCGGCGGCTGGCTGCATGCTGGACACCCGCTGTCGGCGCTGGCTCAAGGTGGTAGTGGTGGCGCCAGCAGGTGCCTGGTTGCTTGCCGGGGCGGTGGCTTGTCGGCCGGAGCTTGCAGTGCAGGCCGGGCCGGGGGTGGCTTCAGTCTATACCGTGCTGGCTGTTGTCATACTGCTGGTCATTTACCTTGTGTCGTTTCAAATTTTGCTCATGCCTGAGGCCTTGAGTTCCCGGAGGTCCGAACCCCCAGGGCGGCATACCCACGGGCTTGACCCAGAGGAGCTGAGCTTTATTGCCGAAAGCGTGCGGCACTCCCTCCAGGCAGGCCTGTATCGCGATCCAGAGTTACATGTGGAATCACTTGCAACGAAGCTGAGAGTACATCCGAACAAACTGTCGCTTGTGATAAACGACGCATTTGGTAGGAGCTTTCCAGCCCTGGTAAATGAGTTCCGCCTGGGTCATTTCGTTGCCGAGGTGAGACGCGGCAAACTCAAACATCGCACAATACTTGAACTGGCCTTTGATGCGGGCTTTCCCTCCAAGAGCACCTTTAACCGGGTGTTCAGGGAAGGCTATGGAATGTCACCCACCGAGTTCGTGTTGCGAGGCGCGGCACTATCTCCTACTGCGGATGCCGACCGGACCCACCTGAGCAGTGCCCCTGTTTAGCAAGGTTGGTAGAAAAACGCATGGAGAAGCGGGTGCCGGTGGGACCGGTAGGGCCCGGGGCGCCGCTGGTACCCGTGGGGCCGCTGGTACCACGGGTGCCGGTAAGTTCCATAGTGCCGTCTATCTGCGCAACAAGGGCTTGCACGAGCTGCATGCCTAACGACTCCGAGGTACAGATATCAAAACCGTCCGGCAGGCCAACACCGTCATCCTCCACGACAAGTTCTACGGTTGTGGGGTCAGGCATGGAGCCTCTCACGCGAACCGTTCCGGGTCGCCCATCGGGAAAGGCGTACTTGAGCGAGTTGGTGACAAGCTCGGTGATAATGAGGCTGACGGGAACTGCTGCATCTATATGCACCGGAAGTTTGTCAACGTCTATGAGCACCTCAACAAGGTCTGAGTGATTATGAGTCTCTCTGAGCTCCCGTACCACCCGTGCGACAAACTCCGGAAAGTCTATACTGCTCAGTGAGCTGGACTTGTAAAGGTACTCATGGACAATGGCGGTTGACTGGATGCGGTCAATAGAGGCGGTGACTGCGTTCTGCACCTCTGGACTTTCAAAGTCGTCGAACTGCAAACGGAGCAAACTGACGACCGAGTTGAGGTTATTCTTAACCCGGTGGTGGATTTCTCGCAGAAGAACTTCCCTGTCTGCTGCTACCTGTGACAAACTATCCTGGAGTTGCTTGAGCTCCGTAATGTCACGCCACGCTTCAACGACCCGGACAACCTCGCCTTCGTTGTTGGTAATAGTGAAAGCCGA
>PXEI01000301.1 GCA_003564775.1 Spirochaetaceae bacterium | reverse complement strand
TCTATGGCCGTGACACCCGAGGAGTTTCGCGAGCTTGTCGCATTTGACGTCACCATAGCAGCACTCGCCGAAGCTGCCGAGACCAATCCCGAGACACTCCTCAACGACCCGAGAGTGTTCATTGTCGACGGGGTGCTTGGTTCGGTGACGATCATCGACAGCAATCCGGAGACCTACTTCGTTCAACTTGAGCTTGTCGACGGGCGTTGGCACGGCACCGAGCGAATTGACGTGTTTCGCGTATATGTACTGGCAGAAGGGCCTGAGTACGAAGCTCTTTTTCCAGCCCGTCCTTCTCCGGATGCGGGCGACTCGGTGATACAGCGCAATGAACGCGTGCTTATTGCCGCCCGAATGGCCGAGGTGTTCGAAGACGAGCGCGGCGGCCGGTACGCGGTGTTGGACGCGCAGGAGCTTCGAGTCGTACGTTAATGCAGGCTAATGCAACAGACGTATGTCCGAGACCCGAAGCTTGACATGATCAGTATGTTGAATCGACCTTTCTAGTACGTTCATGACCTCGCGTACATTACCCGGCCAGGCTTGTTTCATAAGAAACTGCGCTGCTTCCTCACTGAGATGCCGACGCCGTGGTGTGTGGCCCGCTCGTGCCCGGATCACCGCTGACTCATGTAAAACACGGAGTAGATGATCTGCTATCAGGGGAATGTCCTCAACTCGTTCTCGCAGTGGAATAATGCGATGTACGAGCACCGTCAGTCTATGATACAGATCGTTACGAAACCTTCCGGCCCTCACCTCGGCCGCCAGATCTCGATTCGTTGCCGCAACAATGCGAACGTCTACAGTTCGTCCGCGGGTTGCGCCCACCCTTCGCACGCGTCCTTCCTCAAGCACACGAAGCAGCTTCGCCTGAGAGAAGAGACTTAGTTCCCCAATCTCGTCAAGAAAGAGCGTACCCTGGTGAGCAACTTCAAAAAGACCGGGGCGGCTGACGGCATCTGTGTAGGCACCACGTTCGGAGCCAAAAAGCTCACTCTCAGCCAACGAATCCGGTATTGCTCCGCAGTTCTGCGCATGAAAAGGGCCGGTGCTACGATGAGAAAGTTCATGAAGCACCCGCGCGGACAGATCTTTGCCGGTGCCGCTTTCCCCCAGAAGCAGCACAGGGGAGTCCGACATGGCGTAGCGCTCAAGAATGCGCCTGAGCTCAACCGAGGCACTGCTCAGACCAACAATCGTACCAAGTGGTCCGGTATCGGCCTCACTTGGAGTTGAGCCAGCCGACACCTGCGGCAACGCGGCCTGAAGGCGCTCAACAACCTTCTCCGGCGTAACCGGAAAGAACAGGCAGTCATGCACTCCCATTCGCATAAGCTTTACCACAAGCTCGGGTACCAGCACCGGACTCATAGCAATAACTCGAGGGCTGCCGGAATGTGTTCCGCACTCGGACAACACGGTCGATGTCATGGTAAGTGCAAGGGCGTTCTCCGGGACTCCAATGAGCACTATATCCGGCGAACACTTCTGAAGAACCCGAGGCAGGTTGAGTGGCTCGGCCACCATGACCACCGAAAAATGGTCCTCAAGGAGGTAGGTCAGTTTGCTTCCAATAACGTCGTCAGTATCGCAGATTGCGACCTTGGGGAGGTATCGCATCACAGGCCTCTCATGGGTACTTGGTCTGTGCGACAGGTAAGTGGAAGTGAAGTTCAAAGGCCGTCCGAATTCAGTAGGTACCAGTAGACAGGCTCCTTAACCACCGCGAATCAGATTATACAGAGCAGCATGAGCGGGCGTAAGAGCGAAAACAACCATATCAGCGAGATTAATGAAAAATCCGAGCTCGTCAGGGCTTCTACACTCCTCTGTAGGTGCGCAAAAGATCAGTTGGCAATTGTGGCCCTCTCGGCATAGAGTGTAAGACATCATGCGCAATGAAAACCTTCGGGCTTACTTCGATGAGGCGCACATCTTGCGGCTCTTTTTTCTCGAGTTACTCGTTGCGCTGCTCATTATTGCCGACGCCTTTGTCTATATCGTTCTGTCTGAGTACATCGGAGTTTTTCTCCTCCTCGCCGCCGCAGGGGTCACTGCTCTGCCAGGACTCTATGTCGTGTACAACTCAATTCAGAACACACTTGGGGCGGTGCGGGCACGGGTGCGTAGGGGCCGTTATCCACGGCTCGAGTATGCGAGCCTTGCGGGTCTGCTCCTATCTGGTGTTTTACTGGTTCTTCCCGGCTTCTTCTCGGACATAATTGGCGTGCTCCTCTACATTTTTCCAATCCGGCTCGCGGTAGGGCTGCTGATCTGTTCACGGCTTGAGGCCCCGCTTACCAACACCTACGAGCACCTTAAGCTTGAGGAGTACACAGGCCTCACTATGCAGGCAAGCGATCCTGAGACTAGTGAGACTGGAGGAAGCATGACCGAATCTACCCCTGACGACAGCACACTCACCCAAGAATCATCGTAAGTGCCCGCCCCGGCAGCTCCGGTCTGGGACTCACAAGCTGCTCTCGTCCGGTCCGCAGGTAGAAGAGATACACCTCCGGCATCTCGCCAAAAAGTTCCTGCGCGGCTCGCCGGTACAGCTCCACCTGCACGGCGTAGTGTTCCGGCTTCTCATCCACGTCGGTCTTGTAGTCTACCACCACCCGCTTCCCGGAATGTCTGAAAGTCAGGTCGATACTTCCGCTCAGCACCACATGCTCATACGGGGGCTCTGCCCGATATACAAACTCCAACTCGGTCTCGCGTTCCGGGTCGGCAGCTGCCTGTATGCCCAACGCAGATCCAAGAAACACGGCGGCGGCCGTTGCCGCCTCGGCCTGCAGCAGGGAACGGTCAGCTTCGGCGAGCCCGGCAAACAGCTGGCTGCTGAGTAGCTCATCCTGCTCTACCGGTAGACCGGAACTCGCAGCTGTGCTGGCCGGGGAGGCTGGATCCAGGGCCCGCTCAAGCAGCGCGTGCACATAGGTGCCAAAGGCCGCCTCAAGTCCATACCGATGCAGAAGAGTATCGAGGGGGCTCCTGTCGGAATTATGAAGTGAGCCTACCTCACCTACCTCACCTTGCTCTCCTGGCTCACCGGCAGCTTCATGATACATCGCATTGAGCTCACTTACCGCAAATGCATAACGCTGCGCGGGGCGCCGTAGGACCACTTCCGGCTGCGGTAACGACTCCACCGCAACCGCAAACCCTTGTGATACTCCATGACGAACAGCGGGCTGTTGCAGTTGTTTCCGGGTGACTGGAGGAATCTGCTTAATGGGCACCTGAGCGTGCTGAAGCATGAGCAGATGACAGTTGTCGGTCGTTGCACCGTGCTTGTTCAGAACACCAGTTACAATCAGGTGAAACTGAGCGCGCGTCAGCGCCACGTACAGGAGCCTCTTGAGCTCGGCGGTATCCTTGGCGGCCTCCTCCTCCTTTGCACGACGATAGAAGTAGTTTGAAGCCCCCTGCTCATGCAGGTGCACACCGGACCTCAGACGTAAACACGGCCCAAACTGATCGGAGATATAACACGGCGACCCTCCATCTGAGTTCCTGCCCTTGTTTCCGGTGTTGGCCAGAAAGACAATGGGAAACTGCAGTCCTTTGGATCGATGTATGGTCAGCAGCTGGACACCCGACTCTTCCTCCCGCAGAATCGAGGCGTCCTCAAACTTCTTGTAATCACCCAGGTTTTCCCGCAGCACTGCCAGAAACTCCCACAACGTTTGGGTGGGGTCTCCAGCGGCTAACGCAAAAAGGTAGTCGTAGTACTCCAGGTAGGGATGGTAGTCCGAGTTGGCAACCAGATAGTAACGGTAACCATACACATACCAGATATCCTCCAGCAACTCAGTTACCGGTACCCGTCCAGCTTTCTCTCTCAGCGCCGAAAACATCTCAGCCCCAAGCGCAAAGCGTCGGCCATCATCACCTTCATGATTGTTTTCGCCAAAGGACACGCCTTGAAACTGCACCAACTCACGCACCATTGCCTCGTCCGAAAGTGCTACCAACGGCCCACGGAGAACAGCCGCATAGGACAGAGATTCTTCCGGATACAGAAGGAGTCGTAGAATATGGTAGATGTCGTAACTGGGTGCCTCAAGAAACAAGCTTCGTACATCGCCTGAGTTGTACGGCACCCCAAAGCGCCGCAAGAGTCGTTCATAACGAATTTGATTTGACCCCGACCGCATGAGGATTGCGATATCCCGATACTCCGCCGGGCGTACACGTCCGTCTTCCTCGGCCACGGTCCAGCGACCGGAGCGAATCCCCTCGCAAATAGTTGCGGCTACGAAGTACGCCTCGGTGTCGTCGCCTGCAGCTGGCTGCTCCTCCTCGCTGCTGGCCTCCCCTTCGACCGTGACCACGTCCTCCGCGCTGTTCGGGCGCGGGTCATACCCGTAGACGGAAATCTCCGATTCAACTCCGGCGCTTGCCGCGCGGGACTCAAGCGGCCGGAACTCCGCCTCCCAAGGTTGACGACGGGACTCGGCAGCCTCCATAACCGCCGGAAACACCTGGTTGCAAAACTCCACGAGCTGAGGCTCACTACGGTAGTTGGCCGCGAGCTCAAGTATTTCCCCGCCTGCCGCCTTCAACTCCTCTGCAAGAGTGCGAAACACGGCAACATCCGCCCCCCGAAACCGGTAGATTGACTGCTTGTCGTCCCCCACAAAAAACAACTTACTCGTCTCAAGGTCGGACGCACTGGGAATGCCAACTCCGCTGTGATCGTCACGCTCAGACAGCAGATACAGCAGCTCCTTCTGCAGCGGATCATTGTCCTGAAACTCGTCAATCAAAAGTGCTCGAAACTTCTTTTTGTAGTAGTTCCGCAACTCAGAAGACCGCGTTAGGGCCTCCACTGCTAGCAGGACAACATCTTTATACGACAGCACCGCCCGCGAACGTTTGCGTTGGAGCACCCGCGTTTGCAACTCACCAAAAAGACCAAACAGCTCGGAAAGGCGCGGTTTCAACTCCAGGGTCGCCAGCGCCTCGGTCAGGCTTTCACGCTGCTGCTTGAGGACAGGCTGCAACTCCTTGTACGACGCCGCCGCTGCACTGGTCTGGCGCCCGCGCAGGCCGACAAACACCTCAAGCTGCGAGGTAGCGCGCGCCAGTTCCTCTGGAACGCATTCACCGGCACCCCAGGCTGGATCACTGCGAGCTCTGTCGGCGGTTTCAATGAGAAGACTCAAGCTGGGCGGCGCCGGGCCGTCAATGGACGCAATCTCGCTCAGCAGCTCTCCAACGGCACAACGAATACGGCTTATGTCGTGTTCCAAAGTCGATATCTGCAGGGTGTGGAGTGCGGAAAAGTCGCTTGGACGAGCGGGAGACATCAACTGAGTGACAAGTGGAACAAAGCAACCATGAAGTGTGGCGTCTACACCCTGCTCGGCTATCAGCCGTTTAAGTGCTGGGTGCTCGGCTTTTTCCCGGATAAACTCCAAGCTGCTTTCCTCGGCGAGCTGCGAAACCGCTGCCGGATCAACAGTGAATGAAGGAGGCAGTCCAAACTCGGGGGCGGCACTCGCAGCCACCTCGGAGCAAAAGCTGTCAAGGGTTGCGATGGTCGCTTCATCGAATCGCTCAAGCTCACGCCGCACGAACTCGTCATCGGCGTGGGCCGCCAGCCCAGTATAGATGCGCTCATACATCTCCATAGCGGCTTTGCGAGTGAAGGTAAGGGTAAGAATGCTCCGTACCGGGGTACGGTTCCGAAGTACAAGTCGCAGATAACGCTCGGCTAAGACTCTCGTCTTGCCAGACCCTGCACCGGCTAGGACTACGGTGTTGCGTTGTTCATCGACAGCGGCTTGTTGTGCACGACTCATCTGCATTGTCTGTTCTCCTTGCTACCGAGATACGCTTAGGCAAATCGAAGATGAAACTTTGCCCGGCAGATACCAGGAAACTCACAGTTCTCACATCCGGCTTCAGTTGGCAGTCGATACTCACCTGCCTGTATTCCGGCAACGCATCTGTGAAGTAAGGTTCGCACCGACTCTACCGCCGCCTCACGGTTTTCGGCGTCAAGATAGCTCTTGTGCTCGGCTGGCCCAAATACAGCTTCGTACTTCGTCGACTCAATGCCCACGTAGTACGCCGCCTGGGCAGGTCGACCATACTCCTCCCGCAACATGAGATCATACAGTGGGAGTTGAAGACTCTCCGGCCCATCCGGTCCCGGTAGCAGCTGCTTGGACCTGGGAATATTTTTGCGTTTGTAGTCAAGGAAAAAGTATTCCCCGTTGGGCAGGGCCCCTATCCGGTCGACCCGCCCGCTAAGCGACACAGGACAGTCGGTAAGCTCTATGTGCAGGCTTTCCTCAAGCGCGATAACGGTAGCGCCCTCAAGCAGCTCACTCTCACGCTCAAGCAGGGCTCCCAGGTAGTCGGCCGCTCTCAGGGCGGCAGCTGGGTAGGCAGCCGGATCCAACTGCAGCCGAGCAGGAGCCCACGACTCCATGGTCTCGCGAATTGCCTGTTCAAGGTAGCCTTTGTACTCTGGAAGGCGGGCGCTTCGAACCGCCCCGTCGGACGGGGCCTCGGCAGCAATGCGTCGGAAGAGCGCTTCGAGTATCTGATGGTAGAGGGTACCGGTGTCAAGCGCGGACTCGTGCTCACGCTCGGAGCCGACTTCACGCAGTCTCAGTCCAAACTGCAAGAGATACCCAAAGGGGCAGTTGCGATATGCTTCTATGGGCCCGGAGGACAATGCGATCCGTTGCTCCTCAGGTTGAGCATCGTGGGCCACGGTGGTGTCGGCCACTGCGCCGGAGCGCGTGTGCGGCCGAGGGGTCACGCGCTCCCGCAAGGCTTCCCCAAGTGGTGTGCGAGTAAGCCCTGGTGGCCGCCCGTTTGGCCGCAGTGCCCGCAGTCTGGCGCGAGACAGGTCCTGAGCGGGATAGCGAGCTTTTGTAGAGACCGGATCGGTTAGCTCGTCAAGATATCGATCCACACTTCGGTCTCGGTGGGAGGCCAACGCAGCATTTGCAAGTGAAAAGGCTGGCTCGGGTAACTCCGCTCCATGAAAACCCTCCCGTGAGGCAGTAAACACCACCCGCTCGCCCGATGAGGCATAGAGGCGGAGCACCGCCTCACTCTGATCAGTACTCGACAAGCCCAACACGGCTTTGTGATCCTCGCGCACAAACGAGAAGGGGTCGCTCTTAAGGCGGCAGTTGCGCTGCGTTGTTCCCATGATGAAATGGAGTCGCGGGGCGCTGCCAGCGGTAACCCGGTACGAATACACCGGGACACCGGAGGCGGGACTTCGCGGTACATACGACTCCCGGCGCAGCATGGAGATCCAGATTCGAGCGGCGCTAAGTTTAAGGTCCCCGAGATACTCCGCAGCACCCACGAGCTCTTGCAACAGCACCAGGGCCCGCTCATAGACACGTTCACTCTCGGTGTCCCACGCACCAGAGTCCAGCAGTTCGCGTCCAAACTCCATGACTGCGGTTTGCAACGCCCGGAAGCTTCCGGCCCTACTCATGGCGTCTAAGGGACGCGAGAACCGCTCGAAGGCACGCAATGCAGCGGCGCCGTTGCGGGAGTCGTACCTGGTGGCGGCCTTCAACCTTGACCGCACCTCGACCGCCCTTCCTTCGGCACCATGTTCCACCATGGCGTCCAACATGGCGTACATTTCCTGTGGGTCGCGCCATGGCACGGCGGGGTTGCGAACAACTGCTGCGAGCGCTGCAACAGTATATCCACTCTCTACGGCTTCGAGCACACGCGGAAAGATCCCGGCTCCTATAGAGTCTGTAAGCGGGGCCCCGCCCCGGAACTGTAGGGGAACCTCACGCAGACGTGCCTCAGACTCCAGAAATGAGCGTACCGATCTGGAGTCACCTATGCTCACCATAATCTCATGCTGCCCAATGCCGGAGTCGAGAGCGTGTTCAAGCTCGTCCAGAACTGCTCGTATTTCTTCAATTGCCGTTCCATACACTCGCAGCTCAGGCAGTGGCAGATCCGCAGTTGGAACGACGGTAATGTCGCTGCAGTCGGCGATAATGGAACGAAACATTCCGAAATCGTCTAGTGTCTCGGGGAAGAAGATGTAGGTGTGCCGCGCGGGGGAAACCCGCTCAGGTCGAAGTGACCCGGGTTCAAAGAGCCCATGCTCATCAAGAAACGCCTGGTACTCGGCCGAGAGCCGTTGGTAGTCCCTGAATACAGCAGTTCCGGTTATCGTTGCATCGGCGTTCCTGGTCTCGTCCAACAACGCGGCAAGCGAGGGCAGAATGGCGGAGATGTACTCGGCGAAGGCTCCGGAGTTGTCGGAAAAGCTGCGTGGAACAAGGGCCTCTAGGAAGGGATCGCTCAGATTTCGCAGCGTGAGCGCCTCCGCAAACAGGCGGCGAATCAGCGCGTTCACCGGGCGCAGTTCAGACCGCAAGAAAAACGCAGCCTCCTTGAAACTGTCCCACGACAGGAAGCGGTCCGCGCGAACGGCACGCGGGCTGGTGACCTCCGCTGCATCTGGGGCTACCGCACGCGGGCTGGTGACTGCCGCCGCAGTCGCAGCGTTTCGCCGGTCACGTGCAACGGTCTCGGAAGGAAATACGAAATCGCAGTCCTGCCCCACCTCAGCAATGAGCCTGGCTACGGCATCACAATACTCGGCCATGAATCCTCCTTCCGTCTCCGAAGCTTCCGCACGGCCACAAACCTTGGCGCAGCTATTCGGCGTAGCCATTCGGTGTAGCTAATCGGCGCAGCCAGGCTTGCAAAATCTCAACCTCTAAACCGTAAACGATCGTAGCAACTGCGCCGACAATAAGAAAGGGAGGAACACAAAGGATGACAGATTCAACGCATGGAGCTCGGTACAAAGTTAAGGGGATCGACGGTGTAGAGACCTACATTCGCGTGCTTGCCGACCACGGTGATGGGTACGACATCCTTATCACCAGTATCAGCGACGGCCGGGTCAAGGAGTCGAGCGAGTTCATTGCACGTGAACTCCTGGAAGCATGCCTCCGAACAGGATACATCTGCGCAGCACCGGCAGAGAAAGCCGCCATCGCCTAATCCCCATTGGCAGGAGTCTGGGGTCAATTCGGGACCGAGAGGAGCCGATCGGGCCCCAAAAATTACCTTGCCTTACACCCTTGTCTTAAAGAAAAAGCATAGTTATCATGGGCCGGTATGACTCGAACCAGAAACACTGCCGCGCTGCTTGTGGTGACGGCTCTTTTTTTTGCCTGCCGAACGGCTCCGGAGCCGATATCGGAACCAACTCCGGTCGAACCCGAGGCCGAGCTTGAGCTTGAGCTCGACACCTACCAGAGCATTAGTCTCTTTGTTGCTGCTGGAGACCCGGAGGAAGCAATCCGGGCCTACCAGGAGGCTCGCCTGGACGATCCAGACCAGCCGGACACAATAGCGCTGCTGGCAAGTCTGTACCTCTCCGCCGGGGAGTTGAGTGAAGCGGCGCGTAACCTTGAGCTTGTGCTGAGCAGAGACCCGGACCACGTGGATGCCTTGTACCTCAGTGCACTGGTTGAAGGGTATCGTGGAGACAAAGCTGAGCAGGAACGGCGCCTCAGACGGGTGTTGGAGCTGGCTCCGGGTGACGCACGAGCGCACTCGGCGCTCGGAGAACTGCTGCTTGAACAGCGCCGTTACCGCGAGGCTCGAACCGAGTTTGAAGCAGGCTTAGAGAGTTCCCCAGAGGACTTTGTTTCCCTTATAGGCCTTGGGAATGTGCACATGCGAACTTCCCGCCATCAGGATGCCGAGGAAGTGTTAACCCGCGCAATTGAGGTGGAGCCGGAGTTCTCCTTTGCCTACCTTGACCGCAGCCGTACTCGCGTGTTGCAGCAGAATTTTCATGGCGCTGAGACGGATTTAGACACCGCCATTGAACTTGAACCCAACTTCGTCTGGAACTATCTCGACAGAGGCCGCGTTCGCCTGCAGCGAAATAATCTTGAAGGTGCGCGAGCCGACTTCACTCGGGTAATTGAGGACGATCCAGGGTTATTTCTGGCCTACGCCTACAGGGCTCGTGCTGCCGACGGGCTACGTCTCCGTGACGAAGCCATTGCAGACTATGAGCAGGCACTTGAGCTGCGACCGGATTATCACATAGCCTTTACTCCGCTCGGTACGCTGTACTATGAAACCGAGCAGTGGAACAGCGCATTTGAAATGTACAGGAAGGCCGCTGAGCAGGACCAGACCAATGAAAGCCTTCCGCTGCTTGCGGCGCTGTCACTCAAGCGTGCCGGTGAACAACGACGTGCATCCGAGTATCTTGGTCGCGCAACCCAACACATACGCCGTGACGGCCCTTTCTACCAAATGGTGAGATACTATATGAACCCCGCCTCGGATACATCGATTTTTCGCACGGTTGACCGGGAACAGGACCGTGTTACCAAGGCTCGCCTCCAGTTTTTTCTGGCCTCACAGTATCGAGTACAAGAACGACATAACTCAGCCAACGCAGTAATGCGGCAGGCCGAGGATAACGGCATTCCCGGACTCATTGAGACCCGCCTTGCCAAACACGACCTCGATGCACATCGAGACAAGAGGTGATCACCATGCCCGGACTGCCGGAGCTTATTTCGCACCTGGATACCGGTCGTCGTATCGTTATCCAGGCTCATGACTTTCCTGATCACGATGCAGTTGCAGCAGCCTTTGGGCTGGCCCGCCTGTTAGATCAGAAAGGACTCACCTCCACCCTCTGCTACGGCGGCGAAATTCAAAGCGACTCCTTGGCCGAGGCCGTCCGGGTGCTGGAGATTCCAATTTCTACAGCTGCTGGCCTTGACCTTGAGGACGATGCCCAGATCGTTATCGTAGACGGGTTTGTTGGAAACAAGAACATGTCTGGAATACCGGGTGAGGTTGTCGGAGTCATTGATCACCACAGCCCTCCACGCAAACCCGACTGCAAGTTTTTTGACATTCGCGAGGACTACGGTTCCTGTAGCACGATTATCTTTGACTACTACCGTGAGGCCGGAGCGGAAATGGACCCCTCGGTAGCGACTGCGCTGCTGATGGGTATCATGATGGACACCGCTTTTATGACCCGCGGGGTGTCTCAACTGGATCTTGAAGCCTTCTCAACCCTCTTTTTTCAGGGTGACTGGGAAACCGGGAGCCGGCTTCTCAAGAACTCACTCTCGTTGCGAGACCTTGGGGTTTTCCGTGAGGCCATCAACAGCTGCATAGTAGCCGAAGGCTTTTGCTTTGTGCCCATACAGAAGGAGTGCAGCGCGGAGGTTATGGCATTAGTTGCCGACTTCTTTCTTGGACTCCGTGAAATACACTTTGTAGTTGTTGTTGAACCCGACCGTGACGCATATCGGCTCTCGGTACGCAGCGAAGACCACCGTTATCCGAGTGACGTTGTAGTTCGCGAAGCCCTTAACGGCATAGGCTCAGGCGGCGGCCACATTCACATGGGTGGCGGTGCCATTCCTTCAGATCTTTATCCCGGCGAGGAAGGTCTTCGACGACGTTTCCTGAGCGCCCTTGGAATTGAGTAACAGACCATGCAGGTAACACAGACATCAGACTCGCTGACACGACTTAGTTATACAGACAGTGACGGGAAGGAACGAGAGATTATCGTTCTTGGCACGGCGCACGTCTCTCACTCAAGTGTAGATGAAACCCGCGAGATTATCACCACAGAGTCTCCCGATAGGGTCTGTGTGGAAATTGATGCGGCTCGCTATGAGTCGCTCACCAAACCCGACGGCTGGCGATCTCTGGATATCTACCAGGTACTTCGCCGCAAGCAAGGCTTTCTCCTGCTAGGCAATCTGGTACTTTCTTCATTTCAGAAGCGCATGGGTCTTGATCTGGGAATTAAACCCGGCGCCGAGATGCTGGAGGCTATTCAATGCGCAGAGGAGCTGGAGCTCCCCTTCAGCCTCTGTGACCGGCAGATACAGATTACCCTGCGCCGTGCCTGGGCCAAGAGCTCGCTGTGGGGCAAAAACAAGATGCTGGCGGCATTGCTGGCGTCGGTCTTTAGCAAAGAGAAACTCAGCGATGAGGAAATTGAACAGTTAAAGAGTCGTGGCACGGTAGAGAGTATGATGGAAGAGCTTGCCGAGTATCTTCCGCATGCCAAAGAGGCACTCATAGATGAGCGAGACCGCTATCTTGCCACCCGCATATTCGAGGCCGAAGGACAAAAACTTGTCGCAATTGTGGGTGCTGGTCATGTTCCCGGTATCATTCGGCATGTGGAGAAGCTGGCCGACGGTACTCTCGATTCCAATCTGGACGACCTCGACCTCATCCCACCTCCT
>PXEI01000094.1 GCA_003564775.1 Spirochaetaceae bacterium | reverse complement strand
TTTGATTGTAGATATCGATCAATGCCTGAAGTCCCTCGGCCTCTCCACCAGCGGTCCACCAGCTGAAGATCTCAAGCTCATTGCTGGCTTCCTGCTCTGCACGGCCCCCGGCGAACACAGCTGCCGGTAGAATCATCAAACCGGCAATTAACATACAGAGTATAAGATGTCGTTTTCTCATACATTCCCCCCTTAAAGGATTATCGTTGTTTGACGGCAACGCCGCCAAAAATCGGGATCTCATTACGGCCTGTGTCTCACCTCCTTTCTCCACAAGCTATACAAGATTCCGGTCTAGTACCTGACGCAACTGCCCGACCGTGTTCACCGCGGCCCGGACGGTGTGGTAGTTCACCTTCCACGAGTGGCTCATGTGTCGCCAGATGGGTTCACCTTCGCGACTCAGCAGCGGCCACCACTCACCTGTCTCATGGTGAATCATGCGGTCCATCACAAATCTATGTACGTTGGAATACGTCTGCAGATAGCGCTCGTCCTGGTACCGCAGGAAACCGTCGAGCATTCCTATGAGCGTCTCAGCCTGCTGCCAGAACTCCTTGGCTTGGTCCGTCGCCGGGCCGTTGTGTGACCCTTCCACGTAGACACCACCGTAGGTTTCGTCAATACCGTAGCGCACGGCGTGATCGAGAGCACTGCGAATAATGGTATCATATGGGACGATATCGTCGCCCAGAGTGTTCAATGCATCCAGCAGCAGCCACGCCATCTCGGCATTGTGTCCATAGGATGTGTTGTCCAACGGATTTGCCTTCTGTCCACTTTCGTCGTAACGGTCCCAGCCCCAGACGATGTCGAACTTAATGTGCGGCGCCTGCTTCCAGTCAATGGTGAACTGTGGAATGCCGGTACCACCCGGACTCAACACACGCTCAACAATAATGCGTATGACCTCACGGAGCTTCCTGGCGTGAAGCTCGTTGTGGCTCACCGCATAGAGGCTGGTGTAGGCTTCCATCAGATGCATGTGCACATCCAGGGTCTTGCGGTCACCACCCCCGGCACCCGGCCCACACAAGGTCCAGTCACGCTCAAACATCTCCAAGTACCCACCGTATGCCGTCTCGGTGCAGTTGATCTGAACAAGGTCAAAAACCTTCTCTGCGTACTCCAGCCCGACAGGATCGCCGGTTGCCCGGGTGTACTCGGCCAGTGCATAGATCGCAAAACTGTGGCCGTAGAGAATCTTCTTAGGAATGATCACGTTGCCTGCGCGGTCAACAGTCCAGAAAAAACCTCCGTGCTCGCGGTCCCACATCTGTTCTACAAGAAACTTCACGCCATGTGCCGCATGTTCCGCACACCGCCCGTTCCCGTGTCCGGCCCGGTGGGCCAGGGACATACTCAAGACGGTCCGGGTCTGCGCAATGAGTGACTTCTCATCCTCACCGGTATCAACACCGTTCTCGTCGAAATGTGTTATGTAGCCCCCGTTTACGTCATCGCGGGAGTTGTTCAGCCAAAACGGTAAGAGCTCGTTGTTGAGGTGACTCGACATCTCCTCAAGCATACGCTCGCAATCAACTCGACTCATCTTCACTCCTTAACCTTGTTCACGCAGGATTTGATAGAGACGGTGGAGCGCAACCCGGTTGTCGGCAGCAAGATACTGCATCGTCCCCCCCATCCTGCTGAATGTTTTCAGAAACCGCATGTAGTATGCGGCGTCTTCGGCGGGTGGCTCTCCGGATTTGGCCCAGTCCCAGGTAGACTCCATAAGATCGACTACACATACGTAATGATTCCCAATGGAGCGGCCAGCTTGCAGGGCAAGATTCATGGCCATAGAAAAAGACTTCTCAAAAACCATGGGCGACATCACCGCCGACCCTACCGAGAGATACACGCCGTTATCTATGCGCGAGATCTCGGCGGCAAAGCGCAGAAAGTCGTGCTCAGCACAGCGGCCTATTGCGGCGCCACAACTCGTTGGATGAGTGTAAATGATGTCGTGGCCAAACATAGGATGCCCGGTAAACGGAACCCCCAAACGCCGTGCGGCGGCCTGGAGACTGAACTCAGCATATGGATGCTTGATCTCAATGCGCCCGGGCCCCAATGCATGTCGGCGGATTCCGTCCAATAGGTCACACGCAGCACCCGGACAGCAGGACTCCTCCGGAAGCGAGTCCACAATTTCCTGAAGCAACTCGGCCTCGGTGGGGATGGTGAGACCGTTGTCCAGAATCATACTGCCCACCGCCTCACCGTAACCCAGACCGCGCCATGCCCCAACAAGAAGCGCCAGGTTCAGATTCCTGCCCGTCTCCTCCCACAAACCAAAACGGCCCTGTGCGGTATTGGTACGAACGTCCTCACTTGTGAGTCCTTGAAAGGCCAGCTCCCAGTCATGAATGATACCGGCACCGTTGGTGGCAAGGAGGGTGAACCACCCGTCCTCAATGAGGCGAATCAGCACAGGCCCCAGACCGTTCTTGATAGTGTGAGCACCAAAAGCCATGACGCGCGGAGCTCCGGCCGCACGGGCAGCGCGCATGCGTGAGGCCAGGTCCTGGACCTTCGCTTCAGCCTCGGCGCGGAGGGGCCCCGACAGGGCTCGGTCTGGATCTACCATGTCGGACTCGACCTTCACCCGGTTCTCGCGCTCTCCCAAAGGATAGGTTCGTAGTTGCAAGCGATCAAACTCAGTCCCTTTATCCATGGGAGACTCCATGTTCAGGCGCGCGGCCTGGCCCTTCATCCGGCGACAAACCAAGAAATCTAAGTAGTTGGGTGATTTGAGAATA
>PXEI01000458.1 GCA_003564775.1 Spirochaetaceae bacterium | reverse complement strand
TTGAGGTACATCCCCGTCCTGAGAAGGCGCTTTCGGATGGGCCGCAGTCGTTGTATCCGGAACAGTTTGAGAAGCTCATGCGGGACATCCAGGCCATGTCGCCCGTACTGGAAAAAGAGGTAACAAAGCTACCAGATGGCTCTGAGCCACGTACCGTTTTTCCAACCATTGACACCAGTGGCTCGGGCGCTGAGCCGGAGAACGTTGAGGTGGCCTTCCAGGGTGAGTTAGGTGCCTACAGCGAGATAGCGTTGGGCCGATACTTTCAGGCTGACGGTATTGTGTCACGGCCCTGCCCGTCCTTCCGCGATGTATTTGAAGCGGTCTTGACCGGAAAGGTGCGTTACGGTGTCTTGCCGGTTGAGAACTCCCTGGCCGGGTCCATTCACGAGAACTACGACCTGCTGATCCAGTATCCCGACATACACATTGCCGGGGAGACCAAAATACGCATTATTCACAGCCTTATCACCGCACCCAAGACCACGCTTGAGCAGGTTAAGCTTGTTCGGTCGCATCCGCAAGCGCTCTCACAATGCGCGCGGTTTCTTGATCAACATCCTGACTGGGAACGGGTACCGTTCTATGATACCTCCGGCTCGGTAGCGTACCTATCCGAGAAAGGTGAACCCGGAGACGCGGCCATTGCACACTCCGAGACCGCTCGTCGGTATGGGATGAAGGTGCTTGCAGAAGGAATTGAAACCAACCCTCAGAACTACACGCGGTTTGTAATAATTGCTCGTGAGGAAAATGCCGCCGTGCTTGCTCCGGATCTGGCTTCAATTGTGTTCTCTACGCCAGATGAGTCTGGTTCACTGTTTACCTGCTTGCAGCTTTTTGCCAAGCATGAGCTTAACATGAAGAAACTCGAGTCACGACCAATTCACGGCAGACCCTGGCAGTACATGTTTTACGTAGATCTGGAGATTGGCAACAAACTCGATGTCATCCAACTCTGCCTGAGTGAGTTGTCCGAGATTGCACTTGATCTGCGGGTGCTTGGAATGTACAAAAGCGCGTAGAACGCTCTACCGTTGGTAGACCGCTTTACCGTTGAATGCCAAGGCGCTTCAGTTGCTCGAACTCTTCACGTTTTGCAACGTAGGAATGGTTCTTTTTGTTTGCTCGTTGGAGTGAGTCCTTGAGCGCGGCGAGCTCAGAGTTAATGCCGCGCATGCGTGATCTCTGGTCGCGTGGGATCTCGGTCTTAAGGTAGGTGTCTATGGAGTTGAACCGTCTATGGATAAGACCAAGCTCTTCAACGTTCTTATGAATAAACTCAAAGACCTGGTCCTCGCTTGCGTCTTGAAGTTTGCGTGAAGTATTGCTGGTCTTGACCAGGAGCGCATTGTAAAGCTTAGCCTTTTTCATTGCCTGATTACAGAACTCGTCAAAAGAAATTGTCTCGGTCTGCCGAGACGATGTTGCGTCGTTGAAGAACTCAACCGTGATGGTGTCGGTTTCCTCTGTTTGTTGCACAACCCGACTAATCCATTGGCGAAAGCGCTCTCCCAGAGTGACACGGCGCATCTTGAGTAGTTGATAGTTCTCGCGTGTGCGCGAGATAGTGCTCTCCAAGGGTCTGCCACATGCCGACATCGCCCGCAGCGCCTCATCAAGCATAGACCTGAAGCTCTTCTCGGACCTGTTTTCGGTCTTCGGCTTATCTTCCTTTATGCTCATACGATCCAGCGCTTGACGGCGTGCTTCTTCCGAGTTCTCCCCGAGATCTTCTTCGAGAATCTGTAGCACCAGGTCTTGCGCAAAAGGCTCATCGCGCATGTATTTCGCAAACTCTTTTCGTACCGCCTGAACATACTGTTCCGTACGGGCCGCAAGGCGCGGGTCTACGCCTCCCTTTGAGAGCACCTTTTGCCGAAGGTCAAGCTTGTACCGCTCCTTGCGATACTCGGCCAGCAGTCGCAACCCATT
Source organism: Spirochaetaceae bacterium (assembly GCA_003564775.1). Lineage (GTDB taxonomy): Bacteria > Spirochaetota > Spirochaetia > DSM-27196 > SLAA01 > SLAA01. The sequence continues at coordinate 10,399 of PXEI01000458.1, read as the reverse complement.
AATGATTTTGTCAGTGGCTTGTGCAAGTTGATCATGTGAGTCATTTACAATATCTACCGAAAGGGGATCGGTATCACGTTTCATTCGCCCTACGTACTCGGCAACGGCACGGGTCAAGGAGTGATTCGAGGTTTCGCTCAGCTGTTTCCAGCGGACATAGCTGGTGAGCCCGACCAGGGTCTTGATGCGGCGAAGGTCCAGATTTTCAACCGAGAGATCTACGTACTGATTCAGAAAGTCCAGTTGGTTGTCGAACGCGGCGAATCTGATCATGCAGGCCTCGTCCTTTTCCGACTCCGAAAAAGGTGTGTCGTCGGGAATCGCAACCTCGGAGATTCTCTGGTCAGCCTTGTAGGGATCCTCTGCCAGGAGGCCCTTACGCACCAGGACATTGGTAAGCGCCTGAAATGCGGAATGATAAGCGCGGAAGCCTTCACGAAGCTTGGGGCTCACATGCTGTTCCAGATACTCGCTTCTTTTTTCGAGTGCGTCTTCTAATGCAATTTCAAACTGGTCTTCGGCCATGGCGGGTGCCAGTATGGCCGAAAACACGTGATTGTGCAACGAAGTTTCTATCTGAAGCGCCGGGCCGTGGAGGCGGGTGCCCGGGCGCGGCTTGGAGAGTGCTTCGTCACCAGGGTAAATGTCTCAACAACAAGGTTTGGACAATCAGTGCGAAAAAATCGATGTAGTACTCTGTATGAGCATATCGATTTTGAGACGAGCATGTACTCGGTGCCGGACAGGGGCGGTGGCCGTGACCGTGACCGTGACTGTCGGCGGGGCGACTCTGCTGGGTCTATTCCTGTTCACCGGCTGCTCCCACCTTGTTGAGTCCTTTGAGCATGACGAGTACGTGGTGGTGATAGCACCTCCGGTGCCGTCGGAGTGGTACATGGGCTCCAGCTACGACCTTCAACCCCTGTACCGGTTGCGGGTAACCGACGAGCTTGGCCGCATAGAGCGCCATGAGCCTTGGGAGAAGGGCGCGGGTCGTTTTGAACTTACGGTGCCAAAGGAACGGATCACTGCGGTGAGTTATGAAGTTTCGCCGCTACCCGGCCTGTGGCTGAAGGCAGCTGGTGGCGTGTATCCACTGCACCGTGAACCAAACGGGACGCTCTCAGTGAGTTACGAAAACGGCTATCTGGCGGAGCTCCTTCACGATCTTCTGGGCCGAAACCCCGGTGCGGTGCGGAACCTGAATATTGGCAGGCTTGAGCGTGAAATTCTGGAGCGGTCTGACGGGAACCCCTGGCAGCTTGACCGTGAGGCCATTCTGCGGCGGTTGAGTTCCGGTTCCATGCGTGCCGACGCCATTCGTCTGCTGCCTGCAACAGCGGTGAAGCTTGAGCTGCTGGACGGGGCATGGATCAGTCTCAATCCGCTTGAGCCGCCGCTTGGCCCGACGCTGCTCGACGGGCCAGCGTCGGGAGTGACGCCCAGTGAGCCGCCACAGCCAGTTGTGTTTGAAGTAACGTTGTTTCCGGGTGACTCACAACGGTGGTATCACCCTGAGCATGGAAAGCTGCTGTCGGCCGGACTCGACACCTTCGGAAATGTCGAGTCCGTAGTGCGCGACCTTAGCCGCGAATGACAATGTTTACGAGTTTATCCGGCACCGTGATCTCTTTAACGATCTGCTTTCCGTCAAGGAGTTCCTGTATTCGTGGAACTGCCTTGGCCGCTTCAAGGAGTTGCTCCGGCGCGCTGCCAGCGGGGAGTTCCATCTTGGCTCGGACCTTCCCGTTGACCTGGACAACAACCGTGACCTCTTCGTCATGAGTAAGCTCTTCACTGTAGGTGGGCCAGGCGGCCAACGATGCAGGCGCAGGCATTCCAAGCTCTTCCCAGAGTTCTTCTGCAAGATGCGGTGCATAGGGGCAGAGCAGTAGTATGAAAGGTTCCCAGAGAGACCGGTAGAGCTTTTCTTCCTTGAAGATCTCGTTCACAAAGATCATCATCTGCGCTATGGCGGTATTAAAGGCCAGGGTGTTGGTGTCGTCTCCGACCTTCTTGATGGTCTTGTGAAGCAGCCGTACCAGTGCAATCGGGGGTTCTTCGTCAACAATCTCACGTCGTGAGACACGGTAAACTCGGTCAAGAAAGCGGTGTGTGCCCTTTAGACCGCGGGTCGACCACGGCTTCTGCTGTTCAAGCGGCCCCATGAACATTTCGTACACGCGCATGGAGTCGGCGCCAAACTCGGCAATGATGTCGTCGGGGTTGATCACGTTACCCAGTGACTTGGACATCTTCACGCCGCCTTCGCCAAGGATCATACCCTGGTTCACCAGCCGCTTGAAGGGTTCGTCGGTGTTCACGGCACCAATATCGTAGAGCACCTTGTGCCAGAAACGAGCGTAGAGCAAGTGGAGTACCGCGTGTTCGGCGCCCCCAACGTAGAGATCGACAGGCATCCAGTACTCAATGCGCTCTTTAGATGCCAGTTCAGTCTCGTTTTTGGGATCAAGATACCGTAAGTAGTACCAGCATGACCCGGCCCACTGCGGCATTGTATTGGTCTCGCGTTTGCCGTTTGATTCACCGTCCGGACAGCGGGTGTTCACCCAGTCCTCAACTTTTGCCAGCGGTGATTCTCCGGTGCCAGTAGGCTTATAGCTTTCTACCTCAGGCAGTCGAATAGGAAGAGCGGACTCGGGCTCGGGAACAATACGCCCGTCTTCACAATGCACAAGCGGTATCGGCTCACCCCAGTAACGCTGTCGTGAGAAGATCCAGTCACGCAACTTGTAGTTGACCGCGCGCGCCCCCTTGCCCTTTTGCTCAAGCTCGGAAACGATTGCACTCTTGAACTCGCGGGTAGGCATGCCGTCATAACTCCCGGAGTTCACGGCATAGCCCTCTCCGGTGAAGACAGCTTCTATTGGGGCGTTTGGATCGTCGTCCTTGTTCTCAACCACCACGCGTGGAACTGGCAGGTCAAATTTACGGGCAAATGCAAAGTCACGTTCATCATGCGCGGGCACCGCCATGATTGCCCCGGTACCGTAGGACAACAGGATATAGTCGGATATCCAGATAGGTATTCGCTCGCTGTTGACTGGATTAACCGCATAGGCCCCGGTAAACACGCCGCTCTTGTCTTTGGCGAGGTCGGTGCGTTCAAGATCACTCTTGAGACGTGCCTCATTGATATATGCAGTAACTGCCGCGTGCTGCTCCTCGGTAGTTATCTTGGCTACCAAAGGATGTTCCGGTGCCAGCACCATGTAGGTTGCACCGTAGAGCGTATCCGGACGTGTCGTGAAGACCTCAAGGTCGGTGTGCGCGCCAGCCGCAGCGGCCGCGCTTGTATCAAGTGCAAAGCGCACGTTGGCGCCCTCACTGCGACCTATCCAGTTGCGCTGCATAGCCTTAATTGATTCAGGCCAGTCCAGATCGTCCAGACCCTCAAGGAGCCTGTCGGCGTACTCGGTGATCTTTAACATCCATTGGCGCAAGGGCCGACGTTCTACCGGGTGGTTGCCGCGTTCAGAACGGGGGCCTTCGGAGGTAGCCAGCACCTCTTCATTTGCTAACACCGTACCAAGCTCAGGGCAGTACCACATGGGAATCTCGGCGACGTATGCCAGGCCGCGTTCATAGAGCTTGAGAAAGATCCATTGGGTCCATCGGTAGTAGTCCGGCTCATGAGTAGAGACCTCCCGGTCCCAGTCATACGAGAAACCAAGCGCCTTAATCTGCTCACGAAAGCGAGCAATATTCGCCTCGGTAGTGGCTCGTGGGTGAGTGCCGGTTTGCACCGCGTAGTTCTCTGCCGGGAGTCCAAAGCTATCAAAGCCCATAGGGTGCAGTACGGCGTAGCCGTTCATACGGAGATAGCGACAGTGAATGTCGGTTGCGGTGTATCCTTCGGGGTGGCCTACATGCAGTCCGGCTGCCGACGGGTAGGGGAACATATCGAGGACATACCGGCGTTTGTCCTTGGGGATAGCCGGATCTTCAACTGCTCGGAAGGTCTTGTTCTCCTCCCAATACTTCTGCCACTTCTTTTCAATCTGTGAATACGGATAGCTGCTCATGGGCGGATGATAGCCGGAACGAATGGAACCGTCAATTCGTCGCTGCCAGTTCAAGGGCGGCTACTCAACGGCCCGTGTTCCGTTATCGATCTATGAAGCCGGTAAAATGCACCGTACCGTTCTGCATCATGCGGTACAGCCGAACCTTTACCCATTCGCGGATTGGGGCGCGGCTAATTGGGAACAGCAGAACAAAACCCATAATGTCAGTTAGAAGCCCAGGTGTAATGAGCACCGCACCGGCTACCAGAAGCAGGAGTGCGTCTATCAGGCGTTCGCCTGGGAAACGGCCTTGGGATGTCTCAGCCTGGATACGCACCCACACGGCGAAGCCTTGGGCCTTTGCCAGATACGCACCAAGAACCCCGGTAAACACCACCAACAGTACGGTAGGCAGTGCTCCAATGGCGGATCCGACTTGAATGAGAAGATACAGTTCTATGAGCGGCAGCACCGTGAACAGAAGTAATAGTTTGGCAAACATTGTGGGATGAGGGTACCAAAAAAGACGGGCTGCGTCAGTACCCTATGGCACAAAGGTGCTTACTCTTCCTTGCTTGTCCGCCACGTCACTTGTCTGTAAGCTGCACACATGACTATACCAGATGCCATTGTAGTTGGCCCTTTCGCGCTCTCCTTTCGTCTACTGATCCCGGTGCTGTCTTTTGCAGTTGCCTCTCTGCTTGGCTGGGTCTTGCTTCGACGTGAAGAACAGCTTCGGCGTTCAGTCTTTGACACTCTCATGAATGGGGTGTTGCTGTTTTTTCTGGGATGGAAACTGACACCGGTGCTGGGGCTTCTCTTTCGAACCCCTGAGCACCTGCTCACCGATCCATTCATTGCGCTCTACATTCCAGGCGGACGAGCGGGGGTTGTTGTTGGCGTACTGCTTGTCAGCGTCTACCTTGGTGTGGTCTTTCTGCGAAGCCGTGAACGGCTGATTAGGATCATTGCACCCATTGCGCTCATTGGTGGAACCGCCCTGGTGTTTACGGCCGTAGCCGGGCTGGGGGTAGAGATTATTCGAACTGTCTCCGGCGATGTTGGCGCAGGCCGCTTAACCGCGGTTGACCTTGAGGGTGCCGAGCGTTCTCTGTATCCAGACTCCGGAAAACCGGTTGTGTTGAACTTCTGGGCGACTTGGTGCGGGCCCTGCAGAGCCGAGAACGAGGTTAAGTCGCGCCTGTTTGAGGTCTATGGTGACGAGATCGAGTTGATTGGGGTGAATCTTATTGGCACCGAAGCCGGGCCTGCAGCGGTTGAGGACTACGCTCAACAGTGGGATCTAAGCTTCCCTATTGTTCTTGATCATGGACGTCTTGTGGCAAGCGCATATGCTGTTCGTGGCACTCCCACTACCGTCTTTATCAACTCGGAGGCAAAGGTGGTGGAGCGCGTTTTTGGAGCCATGAGCTATGGACAGGCCGAGCGGATTATTCAGTCTATGCTACGCTGATATTTATGCTGAGAAAAGCCGAGCATGGCGACTGAGTGCGTACGAGGGCAAAAAAAGCCCCTCAGGAAAGGAGGTAGAAAACCTGAGGGGCTCATAAAGAACCGGCCGCAATGCGGAAAACCAGAGAGCAGCTTCCTTTCCGGTAACACCGGCCGTCTCGGCCAGCTCTCTACTAATGAAACCACCGAGGCGACTTTTCGTTACAGATCTAGCTCAAAAATTCGGAGTCTCAGCTTCGGATATCGATCCTGGTTGGGCTTATAAGCGCACGATGTACCGGACATCGATGGGCAATCTCCAGCAGTCGCGCTCGCTGATCATCGCTCAGATCACCTGTGAGTTCAATCTCAATCTCGATGTAGTTTGCCTTGCCTCGAAGCTCCCTGGCCTGCTCCGGGTCAAGTCCCAGCTCCTCAGCAGGACGTTGGGAGTGCTTCAAGAAGACATCTACCCCTTCCAAGGGTAGCTCTTTGCGGTCTGCGTACATTCGGAGCGTCATGACAGTGCATGCGGCAAGTCCCGAAAGAAGGTAGTCAAAGGGTCCCGGGCCCAGGTCTTTGCCTCCAACGGACTCCGGCTCATCCGCGGTCTGTTGATGTCCGGCGGACAGGAGTTCGGTGCGGTAATGATCGCGGCCTATACGGCCAGCAACCGGAAAGCCTTCACGCGCCGCGACCCAGTCCTCGGCTGCCCGCGCCTGGCTTGGCTTGGTCGGTGCCTGTTGTGCTGGTGCCTGTTGTGCCGCGCCACGCCGCTGCGCGCTTATTCCAGCAGCCCACGCGCCGATAACTCCGGCCGCAAGGCTGGCATCTGCATCTGCTAATACGTGGCCCCCCGACCCAAGCGGAAAAAAGCTCTTGGGGTGTGCGAGCCCTGCAAAAAGTTGTTCCGCGGCCTGAAAGGGCGCGGTTTCATTTGTGGGGGAGTGGAGCAAACAGACCGAGACCGGCTCACCTTCGGCGTTGTGAATACCCCCGGTGGGCGTTGTCTGGGCAGTCAGATTCGAGTTAAGCAACGCTACTCCCTGAAGGCCTGCTATCTCTCCGGCTGCCGTGGCACCTGCTACTCCGGCCGCGCCATGAGCAATGATCACCGTTGGTCCTTTGCCGGTGGTGCGAAGAAGATACGCTGCCGCGGAGCTCAGAACAACTGCCCCACCCTCATGACCTGCGTCGACACTGAGTACCGCCGTGCCGGACTGGTGCAGACCGGAAACAAGTCGGCGCAGTGCGGTGAGCCCTTCGGCGCCTCCAGCATCGTAACTGAGCAGAGCATAACGGGTGACGGCCTGTTTGTCGGGCCAGTCAAGATTGCCGTTCACCCATTGTCCGGTGTATGTTTCAAAAGAAGTTTGTTGTGTTCCCATAAGACCCAAAGATACCGCAGTTCTTCATATCCGGCAATGAACAGACGAAGTGAGGAAGTCACATGGGCGATGCGTATCAGGCGATTGTTGATCTTTCACGCGACTACATTACCCTCATCGATCGTGACTATCACTATCAACTTGTGAACGAGAGTTACTGTCGGCAACTTGGCAAGAGCAAGGATGAGCTGTTAGGCCGCAGTGTAGAGGATGTGTGGGGCACCGAAAGGTTCCACGCGTTTATCCTGCCAAAGATCAACGCCTGTCTTGCGGGTGAGGCTGTAGAGTACATTGACACCTTTGTATTTGGCGCCTTGCAGAAACACATGCGGGTGAACTTTCACCCCTACCGCGATGGCGGAGCCGAGGTAACGCACGTGCTGGTCTTCTCACAGGACATAACGGTACAAAGTGAGACCGAGGCAAAACTTGCCGAGTATGAATACCGGGACAGACTGACCGGACTGTACAACCGCAAAACCCTTCAGATCACTTTGGCGCAGCAGCTTTCACAGGCGGGGCGGGCCGTCCCGCCCACACGAAGAGTTCTGCTTTTTGTGAGCCTCCATAATTTCAAGAGTATCAACCGAACTTTTGGACATCAGATTGGAGATGTCTTGCTGGAGAACACCGCAATACGCGTTACCGAATGTCTGCGCTCAAGTGACTTTGTGTTTCGCTTTGACAGCACCAACTTTGTTGTTCTGTTGACCGAGATTGAACGAGGAGCCGATGCCGCGGTTCCGGCCGAAAAGATATGTGATGCGGTTTCGCTGCCGTATAGATTTCAGGCGGGCGAAATCACTATTTCCGCGCATATCGGTGTGGCTGTTTTTCCAAACGATACACACAGCCCCACAACGCTTGTTCAACAGGCGAACTCTGCCTGTGTGGAGGCAGAGGAACGGCGAATTCCCTTCCTCTTCTATGACCGGGAGCTCCATGAGCGTGCCATGCAGCGGAGCAGACTGTACTCGGAGCTCAGGCAGGCCTTTGAGAGGCAAGAGTTCCGGCTGGTGTATCAGCCACTTGCCAACCTCCAGGGCGAGCAGCCGCGAATCATAGGAGCGGAGGCGCTGGTACGATGGGAACATCCTTCGCGAGGACTCCTGATGCCGGGGGACTTTCTGAGCTTGGCAGAAGAAACGCTCCTGGTGCGTTCAGTCGACAAATGGGTTCTATTTACCGTCTGCCTTGCGCTCAAGCAGCTGCAGGTTGAGTTCCCCGACATCGTGCTGTCGGTCAATATGAGTGCCGCGGGGTTCATGGATCCAGAGTTGCCCGATATAGTCCGCGCGGCGTTGTCGACCGCTGGTGATCCCGATCCGCATGGGCTTAGGATTGAACTGACCGAGAGTATGTCGGTGGACCAGGATCCGGATATTCTTCCGGCGCGAGTTGCGGCTCTAGAAGCGATAGGTGTTCTCCTCTGGATAGACGATTTCGGAATTGGCCAGTCCTCACTGGCGCTGCTTAAGTCGCTACCTGCCCACGGAGTCAAGATTGACAAGAGTTTTGTAGAGGGTATAGCAGACTCTGAACGCGAGCAACGCTACTTGGCCGGAATTATTCAGGGTGTTCGGGCACGCGACAAGGAGATCATTCTTGAGGGCGTAGCGGGGCAGGGTGAGCTTGAAATTGCCCGTCGTTTGGGATGTGACCTTGTACAGGGATTCTTTCTTGGTAAACCGCTGGGGCTTGAAAAGCTCATTGAACTGCTTGGAGATCAACCTTGAATATCGATACACTCTTGTTATGGCTACCGAGTACTTTTTTATAAGCGACCTCCATATTGGTGGGGACGCGGCGATAGACGAATGTGATTTTGAAGAAGAGCTGCTTGGCTTTCTACGAACTCTTGAAGAGTATGCGGCAACGCGGGACGGTTCCTCAGACGCTCACCATGATGTCACTACGGATATCGACGAGATCGAGCTCATCATAGTCGGTGATGCGTTTGGCTTCTGGGAATTAACAGAGAAGGACGGTGTGGAAAAACTCCCACACATAATCTCTCGGCATACCCACATCTTTGAGCAGTTGCGGCGCACCGGCGAAAAGGTGCGCATTACGGTTATGGCAGGTAATCATGATCATGACCTGGTGTGTCACACCGAGTTTCGGTATCTTTTGGCCGAGTACAACATGCAGCTTGAGTCCAGCTACGCGGTTACCCGGCGCTGTGCCGGGCGCGAGATATGGATTGAACACGGGAATCAGCACGACGAGTATAACAGGATCGAGCGCTGGGGTGACCCGCACGCAAAACCGCCTGGCTACTTCATTACCGAACGGCTGGTAGGTGCCGCTAACCGCAAGTCCCGGCTTGGGAGAGAGGACTGGCTTCGGGACCTTGAGTCGGTTAGCCCCAGTGAAAACGTCCCCAACTGGATGCTGTCCAACTATTTCTACCGTGAAATGCATCCGTTGCTGAGAAATATCCTGGTACCCTTTTTGCTTTTCACCGGTATCAGCCTCCTGATTCTTATTGGGTCGCTGCTTGAAGAGTTCGGGCTCATTCCGACCGCCTTTTTTCTTGACGAAATCATGTACCGTCCTCCGGTTTTTGGGGCTGCGTTTCGCTACTTTGTTACCATTAATCTGGCGGCAGTGTTCGTGGTTGCGTTGGTGTCTATACCCGCGTCGGTCCTTATCCGTGATTTTCGCAGAACGCTTGAACGCTACGAACTGCGGTTTACGGCAAAAAAGGGAGAGGAGAAGGACCGGCGCTACCTTGATGCTGCTCGCAGAGTCTTTACAGAGCATCCTGAGGTCGCGGTTTTTGTGTATGGGCACACACATGTAGGTTCATTGTCGGAGATTGATGGCCGGCTGGTGGTGAACACCGGCACCTGGCTCAAGCGACTGCATCGCATTCGCAGCAAGCTTACTTTGCTACCCGACGTGTACTATCCTTCTTTTCGAATTGGATACTTCCACATACATGCCGAGCCGGACGCCACTGGCACCGAGAGAATTGTGGTAGGGCACCGCAGCATTCCCAAGACTGCTCTTAACGATCTTGGTTGGGTGCAACGGTTCATCTGTTTTGGAAAGGACAAGATTGGAGCACCACCGATTCCGGACAGGCGCGTAGTATCAGATCAACCGCAAACTCAGCGTAGGTCACGGTCGCGTAGGAATCGTCACCGTTGAAACTTGCAGTTCGCTTGCGTGCTGAGTATAGTATCGTTTATGGTACACACATTACTTCTCTCTACCTATGATATAGGGCACCTTACACTCAGCAATCGAATAGTTATGCCTCCAATGGTGATCTGGGCAGCTGCCGAGGACGCCAGGGTAAACCAGGCCCACATTGACCACTACCGGGCCTCGGCCGGGGCTGGTTTGTGTATTGTGGAGGCTACGGTTGTTTCACCCGAGGGGCGTCTTGCTGCAACACAGCTTGGCGCTTTTGATGACACTCAGGTAGAAGGTCTTAGACTGCTTGCCGAGACGATTCGGGCTGGCGGTGGTGTGCCGGGTATTCAGCTGCATCATGCCGGTGCAAAAACAACGCACGAAAAG
>PXEI01000182.1 GCA_003564775.1 Spirochaetaceae bacterium | reverse complement strand
GGAGGCTTCGAAGTTGAGTTTCGTAACACTGGTTGGGACGGTATCTTTGCCGGACTTGCGACCCAGGAGTACGACGCCGTCATGAGCTCGGTGACCATTACTGACGAGCGAATGGAGACAATGGATTTTTCAATTCCTTACATCAATGCAGGGCAAATTCTGGTTGTCCGAGCGGAGACACAGGGTGTGAGCACCCTTGCCGATCTCGCAGGCAAACAAGTTGGTGTGCAGATTGGCACCACCGGTCAGTTCGCTGTCCAGGACTACCCGGAGATCAATGTTGCTACCTATGACGAGATCGGTCTGGCAATAGAGGATCTTGCGGTTGGTCGACTTGACGCTGTTGTAGCGGACACCCCGGTCGCAGCTAACTACGCACTCCAAAACGAAAACTACTCCGAGTCTCTTAAGATCGTCGGCGAGCCCTTCACCGAAGAGTACTACGGCGTCGCGGTACGCAAAGGCAACACCGAGGTGCTTGAGCTGATTAACCGTGGTCTTGAAGCGGTTCTAGCTGCCGGAATAGATGAGGAGCTTGCTGAAAAGTGGCTGAGGTAAATAACCGAGACGAGGCAAACCGCCGAGTCACGGTTAATGTGAGCGACGGGGCGTTGATTCCCGATCGAGGAGAGAAGTCGCTGTTTTCAGCGTGGCGGATCTCCTTCTTCGGGGCAATCGCCCTCTTGATTATTTTACCGACGGTACGGCCCCGGCCGTACCTCGATATCATGCGCTTCCTGCCGGACGGCATCCTCGCAACATTCCAGGTAACCATCATTTCCATTCTCATTGCACTCGCAATTGGACTTGTAACCGGCCTCGGACGGATCTCGCGTATAACTGTCATTAACCGCATTGCAACGATCTACGTTGAGGTTATTCGCGGCATTCCACTACTTGTGCAGTTGTTCTACATCTATTTTGCCCTCGGACAACTCGTACGTGTGCCGCGACTTGCATCCGCGATCATTGCTATGTCGGTGTGCTACGGCGCCTACATGGGCGAGATTTTCCGAGCCGGACTGCAAGCTATTCCAAAGGGGCAAATGGAAGCTGCACTCGCGCTCGGCATGAGTCGAAGCCAGGCACTGCGGAAGGTGATTCTGCCGCAAACCTTTCGTGTCATACTGCCGCCGGTTGGCAATGAGTTCATTGCACTCTTAAAGGATTCCTCCCTGGTGTCGATTATCGCCGTATCGGATCTCCTCCGACGCGGACGTGAGTTTGCCTCGGTAAGCTTTCAGTACTTTGAGACCTACACCGTGGTCGCATTGGTGTACTTAGTCATTACGCTCTTCTTGTCGAAGATCGTCTCGTTAATTGAAGATTGGGCGGAGCGCCGTGGATAGTAACACAGATCAGAATCAGCCTATGCGAATTCGAATTCGCAACGCCACAAAAGCGTTTGGTACCCTTGAGGCGGTCAAGAACGCCGACTTGGACGTCGCCCCAGGCGAAGTTGTGCTCATTATTGGACCGTCTGGAAGCGGGAAGAGCACCCTCCTCCGTTGTGTTAACCGTTTGGAAACACTCAGCGAAGGAGAGATTTGGATAGACAATGACCTGGTAACGGATCAACATGGAGACATCCGAAAGATTCGTGAAGAGGTTGGAATGGTCTTTCAGAACTTCAACCTATTCCCTCATTTGACCGCTTTGGAAAACATTATGTTGGCGCCTCGGACCGTAAAACATGCTACCAAAGCACAGAGCACGGAGAATGCTCTCCGGCTTCTTGCTCGGGTTGGGCTCCAAGACAAAGCGACGGCCTATCCAGCCAAACTTTCAGGTGGACAACAACAGCGGGTAGCGATAGCACGGGCCTTGGCAATGAACCCTAAGGTTATGCTGTTTGATGAACCTACATCGGCGCTGGATCCGGAAATGATCAAGGAAGTTCTCGACGTCATGCTTGATCTTGCTCGCGAGGGAATGACCATGCTTGTGGTTTCTCACGAGATGGGCTTTGCGCGCGCGGCCGCCGACAAAGTGGTTTTCATGGATCAGGGCGAGATCATTGAGGTGGGAACACCCACCGAGGTATTCGACAGCCCAAGAGAGAATCGTACGCAACGATTTCTTGAACACATACTGTAGATTTCGAACACCATCAGTTGAGGGAGTTTGGACTTTAGAACTCCTTCTAAATGGACGAAAATGAATCGATGAAGTCGGAAATAAATATCTTGTCAAGTTTAGTTGCAATTTACTCGGAAAACGTTACATTTAACGGTAGCTTAACGAAGGATTCGAGTTCATGGAAAGCATGAAAGGAACAACAAGAAAAGGGGCCAACCCGTTGACACCTGAACTCATTCGCAGTTTTCCAAAGGTGGAGTTGCACCGGCATTTGGAAGGGTCTTTCCCTGTTCGAACGCTCTACGAGATTGCACATAAGAACAAACTTGATATGCCTGCCGACTATGAAGCTTTCAAGGAGCAGGTTCAGTTTCCCAAGGACTCCGAGCCTGACTTTCTCAAGTTTTTGTCCAAGTTCAAAAACGACTGGTACCGGAGTTTTGACGACGTCTACCGCATTGCGTATGACTCGGTGAAGGAGTTCGCAAATGACGGTCTCTTTTATATTGAGTTACGCTTCTCGCCTGAGCACTTTGCCTTTCATAACAATTTTGACCGCAACGAGATTACCAAACTGGTAATACAGGCAGGCAATGACGCCGCTGCCGAGATCGATCTTAAGATCCGATACCTCATTACATTTAACCGGAGCAAGCAAGACCAGCATGAAATGACCGCGCTCTACGAAGAGATTAAGGCACTCAATCTGCCGGATATTGTGGGAATGGATCTTGCCGGTGATGAAATAAACTTTCCCCCTGAGCTCTTTACCGAATTTTTTGCCAAGGTGAACAGTGACGGTGTCTACAAATCAACAATTCATGCTGGTGAGGTCAGTCCGCCCGATCAGATATGGAAGGCGGTTGAGTTACTTGGCGCCTCTCGAATTGGACACGGCACATCATGCATTGATGACCAGAAGCTGAAAGCTTACCTCACCGAACACGATGTAGTACTTGAACAGTGTATTACATCAAATTATCAGACTGGATCTTGGGTGGATGAAAGAAACCATCCCCTCGGCCAGTTGTACAGAGAAGGCGTTCCGGTATCCATTAACTCCGACGATCCCTTTATTCAGGATACCGATCTCACTGACGACTACGTAAAAACTGTTGGCTACTTTGGATTCACCCTGGACGATCTTGTCGCGTTAAACATGACAGCGTTGCGCGGGGTGTTTCTTTCGGAGCCGGAAAAAAAAGAGCTCACTGCCAAGTATGTCGGGAGAGTTGAGGCGTTTCGTACAAAACACGGCGTGTAACGCCTTAGTTTAGAGTACCACGTACCACATCGAGTTCAATTGTTCCACGTGAAACATCTCGAATAGCGGCTGCAATCTCCGGCATATCTTCGGTCTTCAGGTTAAGCCTCAAGGTCACCACCGATCCAAAGGTCTCCGACTCTATTCGTACATCGTGGGCTGCGTAGGTCTCACATAGTCGTCTGATTGGCTGATGGAGCTCGTAACTGCATTCGAAAGAAATCCGCGTGCGCTCCTCCAGTGCTTCAACACCAAGGCGTTGAAGCACCCCCTGAGCCGCGCTTGTGTACGCCCGCACTAGACCACCGGTGCCAAGCTTTGTCCCACCAAAGTACCTTACTACCGCGACGATAACATTGGTTACGGAACTCCCTCGAAGCACCTCAAGCACAGGCCTTCCTGCGGTACCCTTAGGTTCACCGTCATCACTCATGCCAAACTCATCTCGACCAAGCCCACCAACTCGAAAGGCGTATACCACATGCGCCGAGTCGGGATTCTGAAGCCGCAAGCCATGGAGAACGCCCTTTGCTTCCACTGCGGTTTCCACCCGGTCAGCGGTAGCTATGAACCGCGACTTGCGATCAATGTGTTCAAATACTGCAGATGAAACTGGTTGATATAGGTGTGGGGTGCTCATAATGTTCCACGTGGAACATCGGCGCCGGAAAAAGCTCCCGGCGCCGCATATTCGGTGACAGAAAGGCCGTGCAACCTATGAAAGATGCAGCGATCCTTACTCTTCATCCATTTCGGAGTCTTCCCCGGTATCGGGGTCATGATCCGAATCGTTCGGTTCATCCGTTGCTTCAGGCTCTTGTTGTGGCTGCCCTGCGTCGGTCTCATCCGGCATTTCAGGGTTATCAGCCGATGGGTTGTCCTCGGCCAGCGAATCAGCAGCTATGATCTCAGCCGCTGAGTCATCCTTGCCGTTTCGAGCCACGCCAATCACAAAGTCTGGGCGCTCTATGTTCACAACCCGTACTCCACTCGCCGCCCGCGACTGTTGTGAGATATCCCTAATCTGGATCTTCAGGGTGCTGCCCTGTGAGGTAACCACAATGATGTCGTCCTCGTCCGAAACCGACAGTAACGATACCACCTCACCCGTGCGCTCTGAAACGTTGTATGCCTTCTGGCCCTTTGTGCCGCGTCCATGGGGGGTGAACTCACTGTATGGTGTGCGCTTGCCGTACCCGCCAGCTGTGAGCAGGAACATTGTCTCGTCTTCCGACACAACAACAACCCCTGCTAGCTCGTCTCCTTTTCCAAGACGAATTCCGGTTACTCCGCGAGAAGCTCGACCCATACCGCGGACACTTTCCTCCAGCATACGAAGTCCCTGACCGTGTCCAGTTACAAGAAACAGTTCATCTGAGCCGCCAGTGAGCAAGGCGGCAACAACGCGGTCACCCTCATCCAGGCGAATTGCAACAACGCCGCGGGTTCGAGCATTCGAGAAGTCGGCCACCTTCACCTTTTTTACGACGCCGCTAATAGTGGCCAGAAAGATGTAGTTGTCTATATCGAAGTTCGGCAGTGAGACTACCGCCGCAATTTCCTCGTTTGCCGATATCTGGAGAATAGACTTCAGGTGAGTGCCTCGCGCCACTCGTGAGGCCTCCGGGATCTCATGTACCTTAAGCCAGTAAGCCTTGCCCTCACTGGTGACAAACAAAATGAAGTCATGGGTCGAACCCACAAATACATGTTGTACGAAGTCTTCGTCCTTGAGAGAGGCTGACGAACTACCCTTCCCCCCACGGCCCTGCAGCCGATACGATGAGATAGGAACGCGCTTAATGTACCCGCGGTGCGAAATCACCACGACCATGTCTTCCTTCTGGATCAAGTCCTCAATATCGATGCTTTCAATTTCGTCCGGAACAATCTCGGTACGACGGTCATCTCCAAACTGCGCCGCAATTTCGCGAGTCTCTTCCTTGACGATATCAAGCACCTTCTGTTCGCTTGCAAGAATACTCTTGAGCTCTTGGATAAGGGCTCGAATCTGTTCTAGTTCGTCAATGATCTTCTGTGTTTCAAGGCTGGTGAGTTTCTGCAATCGCATATCAAGAATAGCCTGAGCTTGAAGTTGTGAAAGCTCAAACCGTTCCATAAGGCGTGTGCGAGCGGTATCAACATCTTTTGACTCTTTGATCGTACGAATGACTTCGTCAATGTTATCAAGAGCAATCTTAAGACCAATAAGTATATGCTCACGTTCCTCAGCCTTGCGAAGGTCAAACTTGGTACGCCGAACCACAACGTCTTTTCTATGTTTTACGAAGTACTCAATTGTGGACTTAATCGTCAGCGTTTCAGGGCGTCCATTTGCCAGCGCAACGGCATTCACATTGAAGTTTGCTTGGAGCTGTGTATGCGTGAAGAGCTGATTGAGAATGATCTTGGGGCTCACCCCCTTCTTCAGTTCAATTACAATGCGCATACCATCGCGGTCGGACTCATCACGCAGGTCGGAGATTCCGTCCACCTTGCGGTCGCGTACAAGGTCAGCAATCCGTGTAATGAGGGTTGCCTTGTTCACCTGATACGGGATTTCGTGGACAAGGATGACATCCTTTCCGCTCTTGGTACTTTCTATAGTAAAACGAGCGCGCACTGTAATGCGCCCGCGGCCGGTCTTGTACGCCTCGCGTATCCCGCTACGGCCGTAGATAATGCCACCAGTCGGAAAGTCCGGACCCTGTATGTACTGGAGCAGTTCATCAAGTGCAATATGAGGCTTGTCTATTACCGCACAGATTGCCTCACTCACCTCACGGAGGTTGTGCGGGGGAATATTTGTGGCCATGCCAACGGCAATTCCGGTTGCGCCGTTTGCAAGCAGGTAGGGAAAGGCTCCTGGTAGTACCAGTGGTTCATCAATGCTGTCGTCATAGTTTGGGCCAAAATCGACAGTTTCTTTCTTTATGTCACGCAGCATTTCTTCTGCAACGCGTTGTAACTTTGCCTCGGTATACCGCATAGCAGCCGGTGGGTCACCGTCGACCGAGCCGTAGTTACCCTGGCCATTGACCATGCGGTAACGCATAGAAAAGTCCTGCGCCAAACGCACCAGAGCGTCGTAGATCGACTGGTCACCGTGGGGGTGATATTTTCCTAAGACATCGCCGACAATACGACCGCTCTTCTTAAATGATTTATCAGACCGAAGTCCCATCTCATTCATTGAGTGCAGAATTCGTCGATGTACAGGCTTAAGGCCGTCCCGCACATCAGGCAAGGCACGACTCACAATTACCGACATCGCGTAGTTGAGATAACTTTCCTTGACCTCGTCTTCAATAGAGACCGGAATTATTCGTCCACGCAGTTTTTCTTGATCCGACACGATTTCGTTCCTTTCCGTTAGACGTCGAAAATTCTAGACGTCAAGATTCGTAACTGAGAGTGCGTTCTGTTCAATGAAGAGTTTACGTGGTGCCACATGCTCACCCATAAGAGTCGTAAACATGTTCTCGGCCTCAACCGCGTCCTCAAGTTTCACCTGAAGGTTATTGCGCGTCTCCGGGTTCATGGTGGTTTCCCACAACTGATCCGGGTTCATCTCACCAAGACCCTTGTAGCGCTGTATGTTGAGCTTCTCTTCATTCAAACCCATCTCTTTCACTACAATAAGACGTTCGGCGTCATTGTAAGCATACCGTACGGTTTTGCCATGAGAGACCTTGTACAGTGGTGGCATAGCGATATAGACGTGACCAGCTTCTACCAACTCTTTCATGTAGCGGAAAAAAAAGGTCAATAGCAACGTGCGTATGTGCGATCCGTCGACATCAGCATCCGCCATAATAATGACCTTATGGTACCGAAGCTTGCTCAGGTCAAACTCAACACCCACGCCCGCACCGAGCGTTTGGATAATTGGCTGCAGCTTGTCGTTGGATAAAACCTTGTCTATCCGGGTCTTCTCAACATTGAGCATTTTCCCCCACAAGGGAAGGATTGCTTGAAACTGTCGATCCCGTCCCTGTTTAGCGCTGCCACCAGCAGAGTCACCCTCAACGATATAGACCTCGCTCTTACGTGGATCCTTCTCGCTACAGTCGGCTAGTTTTCCTGGAAGCCCACTACTCTCCAGAAAGTTCTTCCTGCGAGTCAGCTCCCGTGCGCGCCGTGCAGCGGCACGAGCTTTTGCAGCAAGAACCGTCTTATCAAGTATGGACTCTGCCACTTTTGGGTTTTCTTCAAAAAAATCGGTCAACCGCTCGTTCACGAACGCTTCAACCAGACCCTTCACTTCCGAGTTACCAAGTTTTGCTTTGGTCTGTCCTTCAAACTGAGGGTTCGGCACCTTGACCGAAACAACTGCGGTGAGGCCTTCGCGGACATCGTCACCCGTAAGACTCTCATCGACCTTTTTAGCCAATTTAGATTTTTTTAAGAAATCGTTGAGTGTGCGTGTCAGAGCAGATTTAAACCCGATAAGATGTGTTCCACCCTCTCGTGTGTTGATATTGTTCGCAAAGGAGAACATGTTTTCGTTGTAGCCGTCGTTGTATTCGAGGGCAATTTCGATCTGTACATCTTCTCGCGTACCTTCACAGTAGATAGGTTCCTTCTGAATGACATTCTTGTTCTTGTTAAGGTACTCGACGAACTCTCTAACACCGCCATCAAAACGGAAGTTGTGAGACTTTTCTGTTGGGAGCCGGAGATCCCGAATGTTTATGGTAATTCCTTTGTTAAGGAATGCTAACTCGCGGAGCCTTTTTGAGAGTACCTCAAAACTGAAAACCGTGTCTTCAAATATCTCCGGATCCGGGTGAAAAGTAACAACTGTACCGGAAACCTCGGTCTCCCCAATTTTTCTCACCGGCTCTTGTGGGACGCCCCGTGCGTAGCGCTGGAAGTACAGTTCCTCTTCCTTATGGACATGCACCTCACACCACTCAGAGAGAGCATTAACCACCGAGACGCCAACGCCATGAAGACCACCAGAGACGGCATAGCTTTTGTGGTCAAACTTACCACCCGCATGAAGGCGAGTCATAACGATTTCCAGGGCACTTACGTTTTCGTCGGTGTGCAGATCAACCGGAATACCCCGGCCATTATCCTCTACGCGAATAATATCGCCCTTCTCGATTGTGACGTTGATCTCACTACAGAACCCGGCGAGGGCTTCGTCGATACTATTGTCAACAACTTCGTACACCAAATGGTGCAAGCCGTCTGGGCCGGTTGTGCCAATATACATGCCGGGGCGTTTGCGCACCGCCTCCAGCCCTTTAAGAACTTGAATACTCTGTGCGGAGTACATTTCCACGGTATTTTTCCTTGTTCCGGTGCCGGTTCTGTGTGCTGGTTTTGTCTTGGTTTTCACAGAAGGCGTAGTCCGATAAGCAACAAACAGTATATCGAGAACGAACAACAAAGTAAACAAAGCGAAAGCCTTCAGAAATGGACCCTGGAACAACAGGTTCATGTGAGCCAAATGCTCTAGTGAAAAAGCCGTTGGCTTATGGTATTCTTGCTTTTTGCCAACGAGGCGCAGAAATACAAATAAAGGGAGCCATGAATGAGTACGACCTCATGGGACTACAGCATGTTCTGGCATGAGGCCATGAAACAGCTACAGGATGAGCTTTCCGAGCAAGAATACTCGATGTGGTTCAACCGTATGGAGTATACTTCCTCGGGAAAAGAACAGATCACTGTTAAGGTCCCATCGTCCTTCTATCGTGACCAGGTTAAACAGCGGTATCTGGCTACCATACAGGACAAGCTTTTTGAACTGTCCGGAAGCGAGCTTCACCTGGAGTTCGAGGTAGCCAAAGCCGAAACTCCAGCTACCGAAAAAGCTCCTCAACAAAAGCCTGAAAGCAAAAGAACTGCAGTGACTCAAACACGCGAACCAAAACCTCCCCACCCTCAGTTACGGGAGGAATACACCTTTGACAACTTTGTCATTGGCGAAAACAGCAGTTTTGCCGCCAACGCCGCACTTGCCATAGCTAAGAATCCGGGCACCGCTTACAATCCATGCCTCATCTACGGCGGCGTCGGCCTTGGAAAGACGCATCTTATTCAATCAATTGGCAACCAGGTTTATCAGGAGTATGAAAAGCTTCGCATTGTGTATGTGACAATGGAAAGCTTCACCAACGACTTCATTCAGTCTATACGTGAGAAGCGCACTCAGGGCTTCAAGAACAAGTACCGATATGCAGATGTTCTGCTTATAGACGATATTCATTTTCTTCCTGGAAAACCGGAAACCCAGGAGGAGCTCTTTCACACCTTTAATGCCCTCTACGATGCAAACAAGCAAATGGTGTTCACCTGTGACCGACCGGTGTCCGAGATTCGCGATCTAACCGACCGACTCAGAAACAGATTTGAACGCGGACTCAACGTAGATCTTCAACCTCCTTCCTATGAAACTCGTTTTGCAATTCTGAAAAAGAAGATTGAACGCAGCCAGTTGGATGTTCCGACTGAAGTAGTAGAACTTATCTGTAACAATGTTACCACCAACGTCCGTGACCTTGAGGCGGCACTCACTAAGCTCATTGCCTATGCTGAACTGGTAAATAAACAGATCACTGTCGCTGTCGCTCGCAGTCAACTCAAGGATATGCTTTCGAATCCACACCAGTCAAAGATCACTATCGATGCTATTCAACGAGCCGTCGCCGACTACTTTAACCTCTCAAGCCAAGAGCTTAAGGGGAAAAAGAGAACAAAGACCGTGGCCTTTCCCCGCCAGTTGGCCATGTATATCTGCAGGGAAATAACGGAGTATTCCACAACCGAGGTAGGACTTGAGTTTGGAGGCCGAGATCACACAACTGTAATGTATGCATGTCAACGAATTGAAAACCGTATTCGAACCGATGCTACCGTTGAAACTATCATTCAGAACCTGATTAGAGATATTAAGAGCCAAGGAATTAGGTAGAAACTCTGTGGAGAACACCCTCAAAACTGGGTGTTCTCTGGGGATATCTTTTGGGAGCCCTTAAACTGTGGACCGTTCAGGAATAACTATGATGAGTTGTCATGCAGTTCAAATCGTGTTGAGACAAGGCCTTAAGCAGGTTTTGCACATGTTAAGTGTTCCCACTATTACAACTACTAGTTTATAACTATATACAACAATAAGAGGGACAAGGAGCACGTGATCATGAAGTTCGTATGTGACAAGGATGTAATCATGCGGGAGATCTCCGTTGCTGCGGACATCATCTCGTCAAAAACTACGCTTTCCATACTTTCAAACGTATTGATGGAAGCTTCAGATCAGAGCTTGAAGATCCGTGCTACAGATCTCAAGGTGAGTTTTGAAACTGCTATTCCGGTAACAGTTGAAGGTGAAGGACGGACTACCGTCTTCTGCGACAAGTTACTGGGGATACTCCGTTCATTGCCGTCGGGAGAAGTTGAGTTTGAGACTTCTGGATCCGATCGAATGATCATTCGCCCTCGAAGTAAGAAGATTGATTTTCGGCTTAAGTGTATCGAGGCTGACAAGTTTCCAGAGATTCAACTTGCAGTTGAAGATGCGTACTGGGATTTTCCGCAGAAAGAGTTCATAGAAATGATTTCGCAAACCGTGTTTGCAGTCTCGGACGACGAAACACGGTACTTCATGAATGGTGTCTACATGGAGAACCAGGAAGGAGCTCTAATCATGGTCGCCACCGACGGACGTCGACTGGCCTTGGTGAAGAAGTATCCAACATCCGAGATGAAAGAGTTTCCAGGAATCATTGTTCCACCAAAGGTACTCAACCTGATTCGTAAGCAGGCTTCCGGTGAAGGTTCATTTTCCATTGCGGTAACTGAGAAAAACCTCTTTGTTCGTTTTGAGAATCAGAAAATTTCCTCGGCTCTTATAGACGGTCAGTTTCCCAACTATAAAAGAGTAATTCCGGAAGAACAGATTCATGAGCTTACGGTCTCTCGAGTTGAACTTGCGGAAGCGCTTAGGCGTGTTTCGCTGCTGGTAGAAAAATCACGCAGAATCTATGTTGATCTTCGACCGGAAGCAATTTTGATGCGAAGTGAGGAGACGGATATTGGTGCTGCAAGCGAAGAGATTTCCTGTGACTACAACGGACCTGAATTAACCATAGCCCTTAACTACCTGTACCTTTCGGAACCACTCAAAGCAATTGAGTCTGAACGTGTGAGAGTCCGTTTTACCGAGTCCAATAAGGCTGTAACACTACAACCAGAGCCCGAGTCGGATTACTTTCACATTGTCATGCCTATGCAGTTGGATTAAAGGGAACGGCTTAATCTGAATGACCTTTACCCGGCTGAGAAGTTTCGGTTTTCGTAATCTGGCTGATGAAACAGTGAAGATCGATGCTCCAGAGGTTTTTCTTGTTGGGGAAAACGGTCAAGGAAAGAGCAACTTTCTTGAAGCTTTGCATTACCTCTGCTACGGTAGCTCGTTTCGTACTCGTAAGCCCGACCATCTTCTTCGTATAGGCGAAAAGGCTTTTCGGCTCGCTGCCAGCGTTTCGGATCCCAACCAGCTTTTGGATGAGCTTTCGGTAACCTATGAGGAAAAGAAACGACAGATTTGTTTTGATGGCAAGGCCGTGCAGGATCGTAAGGAGTTGCTCGATCGTTTTCCTTGTTTTGTGTTCTGCCACGGTGACATCGAGTTCATTGCTGGTGCGCCAGATACACAACGTCTATTCTTTGATCAGACACTTTCTTTACTTGATCACAGGTATATCGACCTGTTACGAAATTACCGCCAGATTCTTCGTTCACGTAACGCCTGCATTAAGGACGGACGTAATGAACTACTCAGCGTCTATGATGAACAACTCATTGAGTATGGGCGGCGGCTTACTCAAGAGCGAAACCAGGTTGTTACCGAGTTTAACGAAACTCTCAGTGAGGTTTTTGAACGGACCGCCCAGATTAAGGCGAAGGTGAACATTCGTTATGTACCATCGTGGAAGGATGGTCAGGAAGCGGCAACCTTAATTCGCTTAAGGGAACGGGACTTGGC
>PXEI01000447.1 GCA_003564775.1 Spirochaetaceae bacterium | reverse complement strand
CGAGGGCGGCTACCTTCTGACGGTGCGCCGCAAGGACGGTGTTGGGTCGGTACTGCTGGTCGAGTCTACCGAGCACCCTGACCGTGCGGTTGCAAGCTTTGCCCTGCGCAACCCAAACTACCACCCGCTCAACGGCGACGAACGCCGCATTTTGGACGGCGAGTTTTTGGAGCCACGCGAGGACCGCTACTTTATTGTCGGCTCCACGCCGGTAGAGGATGAGGAGTTCGGCGAGGCCTTTGTGCTGTTTGTCCCCTACATGGTGGAGTACGGGTATCCCTGGAGCCGCGAGGGTGAGCTCATGATCCTGGACGGCGCCTACCTGAACGTCCGCACCTTTGAGCTCCCCTACACCGACTATCGCGGCGCCTTTGCCGACAACCCCTTTGTGCTCCGCGTTGAACAGCCGCCGATGGTGGACATAGACCTGGCCGAGTTCATGGAAGAGGCGGTCGAGACTTTTGAGGATATCTCGGAGGAGTTTGTGCCTGTGGAGGATCCGGCAGACCTCCCGGACGCACTCGTGCAGATGATTCAGGCCGAGGGGCCCAATATCGATGTTGTACTGGTGATAGATGCCACCGGCAGCATGAACTTTAGCATTGCCGAGGTGCAGAAGAACCTGGTGCCAATGCTGCGCGATATACTCACCGAGTTTGAGTCATACCGGGTCGGCATAACCATGTTCCGCGACTACAACGAAGAGTACCTCACCCGTGCCCTCCCCTTCACCGACAACCTGGATGTGGTTCAACGCAACATCAACGCGCTGCGGGCGGTCGGCGGCCGCGACATTCCCGAGGCGGTCTACGAGGGCCTCTACGCGGGCCTGCAACACTATGACTGGCAAGCCGAGTCACGCCTGATCATTCTGGTGGGCGACGCCCCGCCCCACCCCCGCCCGCGCGGCGCAGTCACCAGGGACAAGGTGTTCGCGCTGGCCGAGGAGCTGGGCGTGCGCATCAACTCGGTTTTGCTGCCCCACCCCTGACCGCGCGGCCCAGCGGCCCGTGGGCTGGTGTCCCGGCCCACGCCTCCCACGTCCGCGCCATCCGGCGCCCGGGGGCCCACGCGTCCGACCCAGTTTACCCCCAGTCACAAACGTGAAAAACACAAAATTCGAGCCCATATTTCGGACCCATATTTATGGCTTTTGTAATATGGGTCCGAATTTCGTATAATTTTGGCATGAAAACCACAGTGGACATTCCAAGCGCCCTGTATCGGCGTGTAAAGCTGCGCGCTGCGATGCAAGGCCTGACCATTCGGGAGTTCCTTATTGCGTGTTTACAGCGCGGGCTCGAGGAGGAGGTACCGGTGTCGCAGCCCGGGGCGGGTTTGCCAGAGCCCATTTCAGCGGCGCTGGATTCCGTGGAACCAGACCCTGACGTGACCTTTCAGTTTGATAAGGACGGGTGGCCGGTGTTGCTACGTTCGGCCGATGACCGAACGGTGGTAACTCAGCAGCTCGTTGATCAGATCCGCGACCAGGGGAACGCGTAGCGATGGCGTATTTGTTGGACGTCGATGTCCTAATTGCGCGCTGCGATACTGCGCATGAGTCCCATGAGCGGGTGCGAGAGTGGCTCCGGGCGCATGCCGGGCGGCCACTCATTCTCTGTCCTACGACCGAGATCGGCTTTGTGGGGGTGTTTGGAAGCGTTGAGTATCCGGGCGGCCCAGGCTCACCGCAGGCGGCCGCCGGAGTTCTCAGGCTCATGTACAAACGCCTCAATGCGGTGTTTGCACATGACGACCTGAGCTTACGAAATGAAGGACAGTTCGGCACCCTTGCGGGAGTGGACGCGCGGGATGTTCGGGCGGTGTACCTGCTGACGCTTGCTGCCTCGCGCGGAATACAGTTCGTGACCTTGAATGCGCGCATGGACCCGCGGCTGTTTCGCAAGGAGACGGCCCGGGCGCTGACGGTGATTCGCTGAGCCCGGGCGGGCGCGGTCACCGGGCCCGGAGGGAGTATGCGACCGGCTAGTCGGTCTGATCTGGGGCGTCAGGCTGATCGGTTGCAGGGCTGCCGCCGAGATCGATCATGGAGTTACCCTCGATCAATGCGCCGTACACGTATGAGTCCACTGCAAGCATGGCCGCCGTTACGGCTGCGACGAGAACTAAGGTGAGCAACGCGCCAATAAAGCCGAGCTGCCGGCCGATAGCCCCAATGATAAGAAACAAAATGAAGGCCCCCGCCATCACCGCCGCCTTTGCGAGGAAGATACCCATCTTGTTGCCGTAGGTTACTTCATTGCTGCGATGTAAGGCTGCGGTTGGCTCTTCACCTTTATCTACAACGAGAAGCGGTGCCAAACTCCACGCAATGCTCAGCACGATTCCCGGGATCACCATGAGCAAGGAGGCGAACTGCACGCCAATCAGCTTGAGTCCGCTCACCAGGAAATACGCACCCATATACTTGCGATACTCGGGGTTGAAGACCTCGGTCGGCGAGATTGCCTGGCCTTTTGACATCTTGGCAATGACGCCAACAAATAGCCCGATTGTGGTGCCCACGTTCAGGTAGGGAATCCAGACCGTGACAAGCCAAAGAGCGGTGTTTGCCACCAACGGTATGACGTTTCGTATCCCAATCTTGACTGCGTTGCCGACAATTGCGCCAACCTCTAGTTTCCGTGCTTCCATACCATACCCCTCGTTTTGTAATTCACCTACGCGGAACCGCGCGGCGTGCTCCCAAGCCTACTACCGAACGCTGCACCGGTCAACAAAAAGCATATCCTGAATATTTTTTGTGTTGACAGGCGCGGGCGCCGG
>PXEI01000370.1 GCA_003564775.1 Spirochaetaceae bacterium | reverse complement strand
AGAAACGCCTCGCCTACGGTGCCGATCAACTCCTTTTCGTAATCGGTAGCGATGTCCAGCTCTTCTGTGCTCTTGGTTGCCAACCAACCGCCTTTGTTCCGAATCTCCGTCAAGTATCTATCAACGTCCTCTACCGTAAAGAGCTCTGGTAGTCGAATGTCCTTGGCCGTACGCCCCTCGGATAGCTCGTCGACCACATCTCGCAATCGACCTAGTGGCGTTCTAAGCGCGGCTATCTCATCTTTCCAGACGCGTTGAACTTCTGTGTCTACACTTATAAAACAGCCATCGGGCAGTTTGAGGCGTTCTCGCATAAGCGTGGCCGGACTCGAGTCCGGTGTGGAGTAGTGCCCGGCAAGGGCCATGCGTGTGATATAGCTTTTCCGGTGGTTGCCGACGAAATCTAGCACTGTCACAAAAGGCTTGTCCGGGTGGAGCCGGAGTCCTCGCCCAAGTTGTTGTAAGAATACGGTAAGTGACAAGGTAGGTCGGAGAAGGAGAATGTGGGTTGCATGCGGAATATCAACCCCTTCACTTAAGACATCAACTGCGCAAATGATCTGGAGTGGATCTTCCTCATCTTGAAGTCGATTCAGCAGTGTGCGGCGTTGGTCAAAGGGGGTTTCACCAACAACAATCTCTGCAATAAACCCGAACTCCGTGAACTGGGCTGCCATCCAACGAGCGTGGCCAACATTGCTACAGAAGGCCAGGCACTTATACTTGCCAAGTGCAGGCTGGTATCTTTTAAGGGAGTTGATAATGAGTTCTGCTCGGGTGTCGTTAGAAAGTGCTCTCTCCAGCTCGGTCTCGTCATAGCCTTGGCCGGTCCATTTAACTTGTCTGTAATCTGTTGAGTCAAAAAGAGCATAGTACTGAAATGGTGCCAGCCAGCGTCGCTCAACGGCTTCCATGAGCCGCACCTCATATGCCACATTACGTTCACATAGCTCAAGAACATCCTGCCCATCAGCTCTTTCAGGCGTGGCAGTCATTCCCAGCAAATGAGGCGCCGTGAAGTGTTCTATCACGGCTCGATACGAGTCGGCCGAGGCGTGATGAAACTCGTCAACAACAACGTACTCAAAGTAATCACGGGAAATTGCTTGGAGATTATTCGGCCGAGAGAGCGTCTGTACCATCGCGAAAACGTGAAGTTCGTCGCCTGAGACACTACGTACTGAGTCTTGTCCTTGAATGAGAACCTGTTTAGCCGCTGGGAGTACCTGTGCGAAGCTTTCCATGGCATGGACAAGAATTGTTTCACGATGCGCCAGAAATAGCACACGTTTGGCGCCCGAGTTCCGAATTTCGAATGCGCTAAGAAAAGTTTTGCCAATGCCCGTGGCAGCAATCACAGCAAACTTCTTGACTCCGGCCTCGCGAAGCTCGGACATGCACTTTAGGGCGATCTGTTGTGCGGGCCTTGGACAGATCCTTGAGACTTCTGTCCCTGTATCGCCGTCTTGGGTGCTGAGAAGCTGGTTGTTGAGTCCGAGCCTTCTGATTTCACGTTGTAGTTTGGCTGCACGAGCGTGAATCTCGCGGTACTGTTCAATAAACTCTTCATCTGGCTCATATCCGTTTGTTTCCCACAGGCGGTCAAACATAGCTACCGCATCTTCGTAAGGCGTGCGACCTTCATGCAACGATGCGTTCACTTCAAAGTCCGAGATGTAGTTCCACTCAATATTGTCCGAAAGTCCGGCTCCGGTCATATTCGCGGACCCAACAGCCATCACGTTGGGTAAATTGCCACGGCTTTCAAAGAGCATGGTCTTTGCGTGGAACGCTGGAGACCCCGGAGCCAGTGCTCCGTATCCCTCCGATGGGTTTGCAACGTACAGCCGCAACGAGAGGAACTCGCCCCAGTTCCGAAATACCTCGAGGGTATCTGGGCGGTTAAAGAAGCCCATAAGAGACGTCAGAATCCGTGCTTTGCCCCCATTTTCGCCAACGCGGCGAAGCGGTTCAATGAGGGGATTCGTTTCCGAGGCTGAGAGGAACGCGGTGGCAATTCGAACTTCCTGAGACTGATCCATCAACTCGACGAGACGTTCAAGCAGGGAAGGATCATCCGTAGTCGTCACAATTCCTGGGGAAGCGGCTTGGATCAGGCCCCCGCCCTTGGGCGTGCCCGCGTTAACCACGGTGAGCTCATGTACAGCTCGATTGATCGTGTCGAGACGCTCTCTAAATGCTCCTGGATCGTTTAATCTGTAGAGTGTGTGGAGTTCGGAGATAACGTCGCCTATGCGGTCTCGCACCTCAGGATTCACTTCTCATCACCAGCCTTGGTAAGCACAAAACTAATCCATTTCACCCCGTCGCGTCCGATCACGTCCTCTGACTCTATAGCCTCCAACAGCCGAAAGCCAGTTTCATGGTTCATGTCTTCCCACTCGCGTCTACTCATGACCGTAAAGTGGCGGCCGTCGCCGTCGAGACCTGCATCGTCCAACCCCGGTCGGGCAGTGTTCACCGAGTAGATCAGCCGACCATCTGGCGCGAGAACTCGGTGGATCTCCCTAAGTGTATCAATGATATCATGCTTGGTTAGGTGCAGCAGTACTGCGATCGCGATAACGGCGTCAAAACTCTCCCGGTTGAATGGCAAACGAGCGGGTAGTTGGTGTAGGTGGAGCCGCCCTGCAAGTTCAGGATGATAGCTTTCGGCCTGCTCGAGCATAGCGCTACTGCCATCCAAGGCGGTTATCTCGAAACCCTCCTTCAGCAATAAAGCTGCGTCTCGGCCACTACCACAGCCTAACTCCAGAAGCCGGTCGTCTT
>PXEI01000452.1 GCA_003564775.1 Spirochaetaceae bacterium | reverse complement strand
CTGTGCAATGGTCCGCCGCCCAACCCCGTCAGGGCCGGAAGGCAGCAGCGGTAAGCGGTTGGTTCATGTGCCGCAGTGTGCTTGGTCTGAGCTGGAGGGGCTTTTTTTTATTCCAAACCGAAAGGGCCCGCCATGGAATATGAAGTGACAGCCGGACGAAAACGACCCCACAGCTTTGATAAGCTTGCAGGGCAGGAATTCGTCGTATCAACTCTCAAAAATGCCCTCAACAACGGACAAATTGCTCACGCGTATCTTTTTTCCGGCCCGCGTGGAGTTGGGAAGACCTCGGCTGCACGAATTCTTGCAGCCGCGCTTAACTGCCCCGACGGTCCTCGCGGTGAGAACTTTTCCGACTATCCTGAGGCAAGCGAGATTGCACGCGGTGAGTCCATAGACGTAATTGAAATTGACGGTGCCTCCAACACCTCGGTCAACGATGTGCGTCAGATAAAGGAAGAGGTGCTCTTTGCCCCGAGCAACTCTCGCTACAAGATCTACATCATAGACGAGGTACACATGCTCTCGAACAGCGCCTTCAACGCGCTGCTCAAGACCATTGAGGAACCCCCGCCCTACGTCGCCTTCATTTTTGCCACTACCGAGGTTCACAAGGTTCCGGCTACCATTCGTTCGCGCTGCCAGCAGTTTCACTTTCGTCTCATTCCGGTTGAAACTATTCGCGATCACCTGAGTGAAGCTTGTCATGAACTTGGTATTGAGGCAGAGCACGAGGCTCTTTTCTGGATTGCCAAAGAAGCCTCAGGCAGCCTTCGGGACGCCTACACCCTCTTTGACCAGGTTGTTGCGTTTTCTTCCGGGTTCATTACCATGGAAAAAATTAGCAAGAGCCTGGGACTGGTAGGTCTTGATAGACTGAACGCCATTGTTGAGTTACTCGCAGCCGGAGATCTGGTGGCGCTCATGGAGACTGCGGACGATATAGTAGGCTCTGGGGTTCCTATTGAGCAGTTTGTGGTGGATCTGTCGGAGTATTTCCGTAGTCTAATGCTGTTACAACACGGCATAACCAAAGAGTCCCTGCTTGGATTTTCACCCGAACGATACTCGGCACGCGCTAAGTCTGCCTGGAACAAGGCCCAGCTTGAACACGGGCTGGAGCTTACGCTCGAGTTATATCGGCGTATGCGCTACTCACTGAACGAACGCTTTGAGCTTGAGTTACTCCTGTCCAGACTTGCATCGCTCGGCGACTACATTTCGCATGAGGAGATCATGCGCCGTCTAGAGCAGCTGCGGGGCATGGGCGCTGTCGGGACTGCACCGAGGCCGCGACCTACAAACCAGGCTTCCGAGCTTGAAGCCCGGAGTGGACGCACGGCCGACGAGTATCAGGCTACCGCTCATAGCATGGCATCAAACAACGACATCGACCCAGATGATATCAACCACGAAACAGACAACGAACCCGCGCAGGACTACAATCCAGAAGGAGCCTTCCGGCAACAAGATGCAAATGTAGCAGCAACGGAACAGCAGACGACGCTGGCACGGTCGGCCTTCCTGCTTGAGCAAGAAAAAATTGAAGAAATTGTCGCCGGAGTGAAGCAACATAAACTTGCGCTCGGCGCGGTTGTGGAGAATGCAACTCGCTGGGAACTCAATGACAACGCCTTGCTCATTGTTTTTGCCTCCGCCTTTGCCGCCAACGAGGTGAAGAAGGATATTGAAGTTGTGCGCGATGTTGTGTGTGAGTCCTTGGACGAGGATGTGGCTATCTCGGTACAGGTTGAGAGTATCGACGGCGAGTCCAAGGCCGTTGAGCTTGATCAGACAGTAGCCACCGTGAAGAAAGTCTTTCGCGGTGAGGTCATTGAAGAATAAGGAATCTAACTATGAATCCAATGGATATGCTTAAGAACTTTCAGGACATTCAGGCAAAGATGAGTGAGACTCAGGAGAAACTCCGATCCGTTACCGCCGTAGGCACCGCTGGAGGTGACATGGTGCGCGTGGAGTTTAATGGACACATGGAGGTCCGTTCGGTAAAGATCTCACCAGAGGCGGTAGATCCCGACGACATTGAAATGCTGGAGGATCTCCTGCTGGCTGCCTGTACCGACGGAATTAGCAAGGTGAAGGAACGCATTCAAGAAGAAGTTTCCGGACTTACCGGAGGGCTTGATCTACCTCCTGGCATGTTCGGGTCGGCCTAACAAAATTGTCCCGCATAAGGCAAAGAGGAAACAGTTGTGACTGTTCTCGATAAACTCATTGCTCAGTTCTCCCGGCTTCCCGGAATAGGAAAAAAAAGCGCAACCAGAATTGTGTACCATCTCCTTGCTGCCGACGAGAGTTATAACCGAGCGCTTGCCGAGCAGATAGCAATTCTCAAGGAACGCATTCATCCATGTGCGGTGTGCGGTAACTATACAGAGGACGATGTCTGCGAAATATGTGCCGATGTCCGTCGCGATCGCAGCTATCTTTGTATCGTTGAGTCACCCGGGGATATCGCCGTTCTGGAAAGTGCGGGCGAGTATGGCGGCATGTACCATGTGCTTGGGGGGGTAATCTCACCACTGGACGGCATAGGCCCGGCTCAACTCAACATAGGTGGTATTCACGAGCGTGTCCGCAGCGAGGCGACACAGGAACTCATTGTTGCCACCAACCCCACCGTGGACGGTGATGCAACAGCGTTGTATCTCAAAAAGCTGTTTCAAGATTCCGGACTGCGCATTTCGCGGTTGGCCCTGGGGCTTCCTGTTGGTGGGGACTTAGAGTACGCGGACCGGCTCACTATTGCCCGTTCCTTGCGTGGCCGAGTGCCGTTGGCCTAG
>PXEI01000392.1 GCA_003564775.1 Spirochaetaceae bacterium | reverse complement strand
CGTGCGTTCAGGAGATCAAGCCCCTGACCTAGTATCTCGGTGTGCATGTCGAACTCAGCCCTTACCAGCCCGATCTCGGGGCTCAATCGCTGGCAGTCAAGGTACTTGATTCTGTACTCAATACTGTTCGGCGCCTGTTCTACGTCACGCAGGTAGAGACTGCGTGATTGCTCAATGGTGTCTCCACGTTCGTCCAAGGCGGTGCCAAAACCGGTCATTTGAGGACTGAGCGCCCTTAGGGTTTTCTCAAGATCGCGCTCGGCGAAGTACGACCGCAAATAGCTGTCGAATGCATGTTCGAGTTCTTGAATAGATCTCTCCTGTTTCACGGGTTAGCCTGCGCGGCCCTGTTTGAGGCGAGCTCCTCCGGAGAGTAATGCCGCCAGAATGAGCACAGCAACACTGAGCCCAACCGCCACCCATTTCAGCGAGGTCACAATACCCAGGATCCCGGCTAGTGCCAGGCGGTCGGGCAGGTTGTTCATTATGACAAGTATGAATACATTTTCGATGTAGTCAAGAAAGCCAGCAAGAACCGCAGCTATGGCACCAGTTTGGTAGAGGCGCGGCCGACTCAGCTTCTCAAACGCAAAGTACCGGACCGTAAGCACCAGGAAACCGGGGTACGCAATGGCGTACATGAAGTCCACCGCAAGCATGGTGCGATAGCGTTGCAGCTGCGCAGAGCTCAGTTCCCCAAGAATGAGATACACGCGAGAAGCGTCAGCGAACCACTCCGTATCCAGAATGGGAAAATCCGCCAGGTTGGATACCAGCAGGTACAGAACCACCGTCGCAACTGCCAGTCCAATGTGGGCACGTCGACCTCGGGTCATCATCTTGCTCCTCTATCTGCCATGGCTCGCCGGTCCGCCGACGGTGCCGACCCTGCCGACGGTGCCGTTACCGCGGCCGTCACTGCGGCCGTCACTGCGGCTTCGGCATGAAGAGCCGTAGTGTCAAAAAGCGGCAGAGGTATGTCGGCCTGAGACAGCAGCATGCCTATCTCGGTGCATCCAAGTATCACGCCCTGCGCTCCCGACTCGGCCAACTGTTGTGTAATGCGCACAAACTCCGCCCGCGACTCGTCGCGGACGGTGCCCAGCACCAACTCTTCGTAGATCACGCGGTGTACAATCTCGCGGTCTGCTGGCTCCGGCGTGAGCACCTCCAGGCCGTGCAGCTCCTGCAGCCGGCCTGCGTAGAAATCCTGCTCCATAGTAAAGCGGGTGCCCAGTAACCCTACGCGTGTAAGGCCTGCGGCCTTAATGGCAGCCGCCGTTGCATCTGCAATGTGAATCAACGGGATCTTTACCGCAGCCTCCACCGCAGGCGCCACCTTGTGCATGGTGTTGGTGCACAAGAGCAGCAGTTCTGCCCCAGCCGCCTCGGCCCGCGCCGCCTTCTCTGCCAACAGCCGTCCGGCGGCCTCCCAGTCGCCAGCCGCCTGCATCTGTTCAAGAGGCGCAAAGTCTATGCTCACCAGCACCAGCTCGGCTGAGTGCAACCCGCCAAGGCGGAGCTTAATCCCGGAATTAATATGCTGGTAATACAGTGCTGTACTCTCCCAGCTCATTCCACCAAGGAGGCCAATTGTTCTCATACTCGAAATGTAGTGCGCCGCAACGTCCGAGGCAAGCTGTCGGGGGGCAACTCGGGGGCAGCGGGCTGGCGGCCAGCGGAGGCACGTCAGTGGCGAGCCGGAGGAGGCAAGTTGTCGTGTGCAGGCTGTCGGGGGCCAGCCAGCCCCCTTTTCTGTTTCAGGGCCGCATCTGCCACCCCAATTACGGCTATAAATCTCCATTTATCCCTTGTGTAATCGATTACCTCCTGCCAAATCCGCGGTCAGTCGCTACTGCCATGTTCGTGATGCTATTGATTGCGCGTATGGGGTTTCCGGTTCAGCATTATGTATCAAGAAAATCTGTGGAGGATTAAGAAATGGAGACAGCAACAATGGGCGCACAAGCGCGCATTCAGCGCTTTGGACGCTTTCTCAGCGGAATGGTTATGCCGAACATCGGCGCCTTTATCGCATGGGGACTCATTACAGCAATGTTCATCCCAACCGGATGGATTCCAAACGAACGTCTGGCGGCCTTGGTCGGCCCGATGATCCTGTTTCTCCTACCGCTGCTGATTGGTTTCACCGGTGGTCGAATTGTCTGGAACATTAGAGGTGGTGTTGTTGGTGCTATCGCGACCATGGGTGTGATCGTTGGTGCGGACATTCCCATGTTCCTGGGAGCAATGCTCATGGGGCCACTCGGTGGATATCTCATGAAGAAGTTCGACCAGGCGGTTGAACCACACGTGCCGGTTGGCTTTGAGATGTTGGTGAACAACTTCTCTGCGGGTATTCTTGGTGGCCTTCTGGCGGTGTTTTCGCTCGTGGCCATTAACCCCGTCCTGAACGGGCTAACCACAGCGCTCATGATTGGCGTTGAGTCCATTGTGAACCTCGGCCTGTTGCCGCTTGCTTCACTCTTCATTGAGCCCGGCAAAATTCTCTTTCTCAACAACGCCATAAACCACGGTGTTCTTGGGCCTCTTGGTGCGGCTCAGGTGCAGAACCTGGGGCAGTCGATCTACTTCCTGCTTGAGACCAATCCCGGTCCTGGACTTGGAATTCTGTTGGCGTACTTTGTGTTCTCCAAGGGTGCTGTGAAAGACTCCCCTCCTGGGTCAATCATCATTCACTTCTTTGGCGGTATACACGAGATCTACTTCCCGTACGTACTCATGAACCCTGCGCTGTTGCTGGCCGTTATTGCTGGTGGCGCATCCGGCGTGTTGACCTTCTGGTTGCTCG
>PXEI01000208.1 GCA_003564775.1 Spirochaetaceae bacterium | reverse complement strand
CCGGAGCCCGAACCCCCTGCCGAGCCAGCAGCCCCGGATGGCGCCGAGGACGAGCCAGAAGCCCCGGAGAGTGACGAAATAGATGAGCTTGACGACCTGGGTGACATAGGTGACCCGGACGACTTAAGCGCAGACGACTTTGGTGATGGGTTTGACCTTGGGGCGGATTTTGGGGATATAGGTGACTTCGACGACCTTGCGGAGTCTGCGGGCCCCGAATCGGACGAGGCTGAAGCGGACGAGCCAGCGGTGGACGATGCAGAGGCGGACGATGCAGCTCCCGAAGAGTTCCTGATAGATGACGAGGCGGCTCCCGAAGAGTTTCTGCTGGACGACGAGGCCGACGAGTTCACGTTTAGCGATGAGGACGACTCCGAGGCTGCGGCACCCATGGCCGAGGAATACAGCTTTGATGACGACGACGCCGAGGAAGCCGAGGAAGTAGGTGACGAAGAGGGCGACGGGCCGGATGAAGAGTTTGAGTCTGACGAGTTTAGTCTTGGGGACTTTGGTGCTGAGTTTGGCGTGCTGGATGACGGCGTAGATTCCGCTGAAGGTGAGGGGCAGGAAGGCGAGGACGAAGCGGCTGACGAGGAAGAAGCTGGTGCCGCCGCGTTTGCTCAGTTTGAGATCTCGGAGCGAGATTTTGAACGCGTAAAACAAACCCTTGCCGGTCTGCCGCTCAACCTGAAAATTGCCGCCGAGCAGATTATTGGCGAGTCCAAGGGCACACCCAAGCAGCAGCAGAACCTTGTCCGGCGGCTCATAGAGGGCACCGCACCCAAGCCGCTTGCAGAGCTGTGCGGGAACATCCTTGGCAAGAAAATAACCATCCCCAAGGACTATCGCAAGAAGTCTGGTGTTGAGTTTGAAGAGGAACAACGCAGCCTCGGTTACAGATTTCGCAAGCAGGTGCTCCCGGTACTGAAGGTGGCGGCGCTTGCCGGTGCGGTTTTGGGACTGGTGGTGTTTCTGAGCTACCGCTTTGTGTACCGGCCGGTGTACGCCGAGCTGCTGTACAGGCAGGGCTACGAGCTTATTCCGGAGGCAGAGTACAGCGCTGCAAACCAGCGTTTTGACCAGGCTTTTTCACTGTGGCGCCGACGCCCATGGTTTTACAGATACGCCGAGGCATTTGCAGAGGAGCGCCAGTACGCCCTGGCCGCGGGAAAGTACCAACGCCTGCTCATGGAGTATCCGTTTGACAAGCGCGGTTTCCTGGACTACGCCGCCCTTGAGTCTACCCAGCGCTTTGATTTTGAACGTGCCGATGAAATACTGGAAACCTTCCGCACCGGCTACGACGAAGAGCAGCTCCTGGAGATAGTCCGGCAAGGAGCAGAACAGGGGATTGCGGCCGGTGACCGTGCTGTGCGGCAGGCCGAACGGCTTGAGGCCGCGCACCGTTTTAGAAATTTCTATGACCTTGATGTGCTCGTTGCACAGGGCGACAACTTCATGCTGTGGGCTGACCGTGAAGATGCAGCCCGTTACGAAGACGCACGGCTCAGCTACGCAACCGCCATAGAGGTGCATGGTGAGACCGACCAGCTGCTCATGCGCATGCTGCTGTACTTTATTCGTACCGACAACTACCGTGAGGTAGTGCCGCTTAAGGAACTGTTCCAGGCTGACCGCCGGGCGGAAATTGACCCCTACATCTACGCCGAGCTAGGCGGTTACCTCATGGACTATGATGAGCTTGACGATGCGGGCAATGTGCTCCACCGGGTGCTGGAGACACGCTTTGATATCCCAGAACTGCATTTTCACCTTGCACGCTACTTCAGCCGTGTAAGCAGGCCCACCGATGAGCTAACGGCGCTCAACAACGCCATTGCCCTGTTTGAGCAGACCGAGCCGCTGACTCCCAGACAGATGGGAATGCTGGTGGACACCTACGGCCGGGCAGGCCGCTACCACTACGAGCGTGATGACTTCCTGCTGGCCGAGCAGCATTTCCGCGACGGGATCTCCCATTACGAGCAGGCCCGCTCCATTGGGTTCCTGGAGCCCGAGCCGCGCTTTGGCTCCTTGTACGCTGGCCTGGGCGACATTCACTACTACATTGCCGGTGAGTTGGACGCGGCGCTGCGCCGCTTCAGGGAGGCAGAGGCGGCCGGATATCGTACCCGTGAGCTGTCGTACAAAAAGGGCTTTGTGCATTACAACCGTGAGCGTTTTGAGGAAGCCTTAGACGAGTTCATGAACGCTGCTGGCAGCTTTAGCGCCAACCCCAACCTGCTCTTTGCAACCGCAAACACACTGTACAATAATGAAAACTTCTTCTCGGCAGAGGGGTACTTCTTTGAACTGCGCGAGCGCACCGAACGTGAGCGATCTCTTATTCGTAACCTGCTGGTAGATGAAGACCCGCGTCACCGCAACACAATTGAGTACCTTATTCGGGTGAACAACAACCTGGGTGTGACACAGCAGCGCATAGGAGAACGTACCGGAGACCCGGACAAGCGCTCCGAGGGCATGGTGCAGCTGACTCGGTCTATGGAGTATGCGGAGAACTACCGGCGCGACCCCGAAACCGGGCGCCGCACCGCAACCACCAGCCTGGCTTTTCTGAACATGCGCGAAACCCTGTACCCACGGCCCGAGTTTGAGCTGCAGATCTACCAGGATATTCCGCGCGACTTTAGCGACCTGGCGTTCTAAGGCACCGTGGCGTTCTAAACGTCCACCATCCAGCCGTGTTTGTCCGGCTCGGCGCCGTACTGAATGCCCTTGAGGGTGTACAACAGCTTCCTGGTCAGCTCACCCATGGTGCCGTCACCAAATACGCGGGTGGTGCCTTTGTGCT
>PXEI01000420.1 GCA_003564775.1 Spirochaetaceae bacterium | reverse complement strand
GTTTTTCCGGTTGAGCATGCTGTTCGAGGCATGTTGCCAAAGAACCGCATCGGGCGTAAGCAGTTCACCAACATGAAGGTGTATGCCGGTACAAACCATCCGCACGCCGCACAAAAACCTGAACCGATAGCGTTCGGTTAAGGAAGGAGCAAGACTCGTGTCTCAGAACATTGCAATAGGTACAGGAAGAAGAAAAACATCGGTAGCGCGCGTATATCTTCGCCGAGGACAGGGTGCTATCATCGTGAACGGCAAAGAACTTGACGCCTACTTTGGGAATAAAGAGCACGTCTACGTTGTGCGACAACCTCTTGTAGCTGCCTCTGCAGATACTGACTACGACATCATGATTAACGTCATTGGTGGAGGGCATTCAGGTCAAGCCGGTGCAATTCGCCACGGGCTCTCACGTGCTCTTGTAGAAGTTGACGAGAATCTGCGCAGTGTCATGCGAGCGAACGGATTCCTTACTCGCGACTCTCGAATGGTCGAGCGGAAGAAGTACGGACAGCCGGGTGCACGCAGAAAGTTCCAGTTCTCCAAACGCTAATACAGTTTATCTCGAGTCGATACAGGAAAGAGGTCGCGGCCGGGCGGAGTGTTTGCTCCAGTTCTCGGACGAGGCCTCTTTTTGTATTCCCACCGATTACGCTCTCACACTTGGCCTTGCTGAAGGCGATTCCTTCACAGAAGAAGAACGCGAGGTACTCCGCTACAACGCGGAACTCCTTGCTGCGTATCGCAAAGGGTTAGATTTGGCTGCGCGGAGTGAGCACTGCGGTGCGGCGCTTCAACGGAAACTAGAGCAGCGGGGCTTTAGCGCCAAGGTGGCCGCGGTCACGGTTGAGCGTTTGACCTCTGAAGGTGCGGTAGATGACCGCCGTTTCGCCGAAATGTGGGCTGCCGACCGGCTCCGACGACGCCCTGCTTCCCGCAACTACATTCTTGCCGAGCTCCGTTCCCGTGGGGTCAATGGCGTTGATGCCGACGCAGCCCTGAACCAACTTACCGATACTGACCCAGCCCTTTTAGATCAGGCCTGCCTCCGTGCCGCTTCCAAACTCATGGGGCGCTACACTCAGGAACAGAGTCTGATTCAAGCCCTGCTGAAACGGGGATTCTCCCTTGCGGAGATCCGTGCCAGCCTCGACGAACTGTCGCAGAACGACTAATTCTCTTGCTATAACTATTTCTCAGAAATCATCAAGAAATACGTTGACATTATGGATATAATGATTCTACGATATAGCGGAAACAAAACCGCGCAAACGAGGTAAGAAGATGGCTAAGACGGACAAGAAAATCCGCATTTTTTCGGCTCTAGAAGTCGCAAACATTTGCGGTGTGGTCAATCAGACCGCGATCAACTGGATTAAGAATGGGTATCTTAAGGCGTTTACTACCCCTGGTGGGCAGTACCGAGTCTACTCGGACAATTTAGTGGAGTTTCTGCATTCCCGCGGAATGCGTCTCCCGGCCGAGCTGAAGAAGGTGCTAGAGCAGCAGTTAGAGGTAAACTCGGTACTCATTGTAGATGAAGACACCGAGTTCAACGGCTCAATCAAGGAGTTCCTGGCAAAGAAGTACCCGGACTTCACTCTCACTCAGGCCTTTGACGGGTTTGAGGCGGGTAAGCAGCTTGCAACCAGCAAGCCTGACGCTGTTGTGCTGAACGTAGACCTGCCGGGAATTGACGGCGTAAAACTGTGTCACGACATTAAAAGTGAACAGAACATTGCGTCTCCCATTGTTGTGGCGCTGACAAATCGTGACAATGGTGATCTTAAGGCACGCCTTGAAGAAGCAGGGGCAGACGCATACCTGCCTAAGCCCTTTGGCCTGGAAGAGCTCGGCGACCGCATTGAAGAGTTGGCTCGCAAACGGGCTGGCGTATCATAACCAGCCTCTGGGCGGGAGTCGGCGTTACATGAGCGAAAACAGGCCCACAGTTCTCATTGTCGAGGATGAAGACGCTATCCGGCTGACACTCCGCGACTATCTGGAGGGAGAGGGGTACACCGTACATGTTGCATCCGATGGGGTGGGCGCGATCAAGCATTTGCTTGATCATCAGGTCGACGTCATCGTGACCGACTATCGAATGGAAGTGCTTGGTGGGGAGTACTGGGTACGCTTTCTTGAACGCTACTGTGGGAATTTACCCGTAGTGGTTACAAGCGGCTTCCTAAGGCCCGAGTTTGAGGTGCCTTTTGAGGTTGTGTACAAACCCTATGACTACGGTGACCTTGAACAGCTGATTGCGGCCCGACTCAAGGCCAGCACGGCGTAGTATCTGGGAAAGCTGGGGCATGGCAGACCGAACGGCAATGAGTGCACGCATACGGGGACGGGTGCAAGGTGTGGGGTTCCGCTATCACACGCGCACACAGGCGGTTACGCTTGGAGTCTACGGATGGGTGCGCAATGAGCCCGACGGAAGTGTCTCGGTGGTAGCAGAGGGGCCGGAACAGGCTGTGCAGAGTTTCAGCAACTGGCTGCGAAAAGGCCCACCGGGGGCTCGTGTGGACGACATTCACATTGAGTCACGCGAGGCTCAGGGTTTATTCAAACGGTTTAGTATTGAACACTAAAAAAAGCCGGCACCATTTTGGTGCCGGCTTTTTTGTACGTTACTGTGTTCTCACGCCAGGGTCTTAGCGCTTGATAGAGTAGAAAGTTGACATGCCGGGGTACTCGGCGGTTGTTTCAAGCATGTCTTCAATGCGCATGAGCTGGTTGTACTTGGCAATACGGTCCGAGCGTGACATTGAGCCGGTCTTGATCTGACCACAACCCAAGGCAACTACCAGGTCAGCAATGAAGGCG
>PXEI01000214.1 GCA_003564775.1 Spirochaetaceae bacterium | reverse complement strand
CATGTAGTCTGGAAATCGCCACAGCCCTAACCGGTACCGTTCAGCTGTCATGTAGTCGTCGGCAATAAGTGAAAGCTGCTGTGCGGTGAGTTGCTGTTGTTGAATCCACTCGGCTTGTTCCAGACTACATGACAGCTGAACGGTACCGGTTAGGGCTGTGGCGATTTCCGTCTCCAGGCCTTTGATCTCTTCGCGCAAGGCGACCGCGCGCTCGGTGTCGTCCTCAATGGTGTCGCCGACCTGCGTCGCGTTAATTACAAGCATGAGGATGTCATACGACAGTTCAGCCATCCGTGCCAGCCCGGATTGAAGCCGAAACAGGTTTGCGTTTATTGCCTCCGGATAGCTTTGTGGAAGGAGCGTAAGGGAGAAGGTGCGAGGATGCTGAACGTCTTCCGCTTTGCTGCTTGTAATTCGCTCCACAATAAGGCGTAGCAGCCGCTGAGTAGGCAGCACAAAAACGGGATTAAGGAGGTGCACCACGGTGCTGAACAGGGCCAGGCGTGTTGCTACGTAGCCATGATCGGCGCCAGCGAAGATTTTTTCACTGAAAGGAATAAACGGATTAATTAACGCGGCAGCCCAGATGCATGCAGTCACGCTAATTGCTACATGAATGAGTGCGGTGCGACGCGCTTCCAGGTTGAGGCCGGAAGCCGCTCGCAGACTGCTTAGCGCTGCACCAACGTTTGCTCCAAGGCACATTCCTGCAGCAACGCCAAAAGGAAGCGACCCTTGAACCGACAGCGACATAGCGGTAACGGTCGCACCGACCGAGGAGCGAATAAGCGCCGACAGTCCAACCCCAAGGAGTACGCCAACTGCAGGTGCTGCGATGCCAAGATGGGCCGAGTCCAGGGCGCCGAACAGAACGGAAAAGCTTGACGCCGATAGAAGAGTTGTGCGTCCGCTCATGAAATCGATACCAATCATCAACAGGGCAATGCCCAATAGAACATCTGGGAGAATTGAACGTCCAAGGCGGCGACTGAGAGGCAGGGGTAATGAGATTGCTATGAGTGCGAGGCCGGGGAAAATGGGATCGAGCCTATATCCGGCCAAGGCTACGATCCAGTACAAGGCAGTTGCCCCGAGGTTGATACCCAGCAACACCCAGAGGGTGCGTTTATACTCAGTTGCTCCGTTATCAAGCAAGGAAAGAAGCGAGACTACAGCAGACATTCCGCCGCTACCGGCGCCCGCTCCAAGCCCGGCAACGAACGACTGGCGCCGAGTCGTTGCGGTTCCTCCGAGCCAGCTTCGAAACCAGGGGGCTACCAGGCGCATCATTCCGGAGCTGACCCGGTTGAAACCTGTTGCGAACAGTCCAATGGATCCGAACAAGACAGACAGTGCCACGATCAATCGCATAGTTACTATCCTTACTGGGAACCCACAAGAAATTCCGACGATACATTTGCTGCAAGAAAGGATCGAAACCGCGTTCGGTGTCCCGGCATGCGCAGCGCGGTATCAAGATAATTGCCGTTCTCAGTAAACTTTATGTCGCCGGATATGTCAAAGTATCCACGGGCATTTTCCGATGACACAATGTACGGTGCGGAGTCTTTACTCATCAGCAAGTAGTTGAGGATGACGTTGCCGCTGCGATGATTGCCCTCAAGGAACAGTTGGGGTCTGCTGAGCATGCGCGAGTAGAACCCGGTTGCGAGATGATACGGGTCACTTTCCTTGCGCTTGCGAAGCACCCAGTCCTTAATGGGGCGTATTTGCCGCAGAAAGCTCTTTCGGGTTTCTTCAAGGTGCTCATAATACACCGAGCGCGTCTTTCTATTGGTGCCACACAGTACAACGTGGTTGATCTCAAGCAGGGTGTGAAGACCTGCTGGTGTGAACAAATCGATATCTTTCCGCAACAGACTGTTAAGAAATACGTAGGCCTCCACAATTTGCTCTACCATGGTATCGGTCAAGGTTTCTCGCCGAATTGCGAGCTGATCATTTATCTCCGGGAAGACCTTTTGAAAACCCTTCAGGGAGTTTTCAATTGCTTCGGTGTCAAAAAGTTTGCGCACTGGTCGGTAGGCCTGTCTAACTGAACTGGCCGGAGAAGTACTCCTGAGTTCGCTCTTCCCGTGGGTTAGAGAATAATTCTGCAGTAGGTGACAACTCTACCAGTTCTCCCACGTAAAAAAACGCGGTGTAGTCGCTGACCCTCGTCGCCTGTTGCATGTTATGGGTAACAATGATAATGGTGACCTTGTCCTTAAGTTTCTGAATAAGTTCCTCAATGCGAGCTGTCGCCATTGGGTCAAGTGAGCTGGTAGGTTCATCCATGAGGAGTACCTCCGGTCCAACGGCAAGGGCACGGGCAATGCACAGCCGTTGTTGTTGCCCTCCCGAGAGACTGCCGCCGGGACTCTTCAGACGATCTTTCACTTCGTCCCAGAGAGCTGCGTCGGTGAGGGATTGCTCGACGGTCTGGTCTAAAGTCGCCTTGTTTCGAATGCCCACCAGGCGCAGTCCGGCTGCGACATTGTCATAGATGGACTTTGTTGGAAAAGGCGTGGGCTTCTGGAACACCATGCCAACTCGTCGGCGAACCACGACCGGGTCCATGTTCGGTGCGTAAAGGTTTTCTCCGTCAAGATACACTTTACCGGTGACCTCGATATCTCCAGCAAGATCATGCATTCTATTCAAGGCCCTCAGATAGGTAGACTTTCCGCAGCCAGACGGCCCAATGAGCGCGGTGACTTTCTTGTTGTATATCTGGGCGCTCACATCCCGGACTCCAACTGTGGAGTCACCGTAGCGCACGGTTAAATCCTTTGTCTCGAGACGAACGGTATGTCCGTCCGGGGTT
>PXEI01000317.1 GCA_003564775.1 Spirochaetaceae bacterium | reverse complement strand
GAGATAGATCGCGAACACAACAGCCTGTGCCCGGGTAGTCTCTACTGCGGTGAGTATTCGTTCAAATGCAACCTC
Organism: Spirochaetaceae bacterium; assembly: GCA_003564775.1. Taxonomy (GTDB): domain Bacteria; phylum Spirochaetota; class Spirochaetia; order DSM-27196; family SLAA01; genus SLAA01. The sequence goes on along the minus strand of PXEI01000317.1, from coordinate 2,757 downwards.
TGTTCCCAGAACTACCGGACGCCAGCCTACGGCCTGCATCTGCACCGCAGAGCCAATCATGCCAAGCTGATGTGGCTGGCCCAAAGGTGTTGTAAGAATCACGGCAGGTCTTTCCGGGGAATCATCCAGGGAACTGACGAAAGGAGCGGTGTAGAAGGCCGCGTGAGTCTCGAAGAAACCCAGGTGGAGGTCATCCAGTTGGCCATTGTAGACCTGTTCATGAATGTAGCTCCCCAAAGGGAATACAAAGCCGTCAAACAGATCGAGACGGCCGTACTGGGTTATGGCCTGGTTGAGAGTTGTTTGGAGTATGGGAGCATTAAACTGCTTGACCGCCGAGATGGCGGTAGTGATAAGTGAAGAATGACGCTCCAGTTTTCGCAGAGGCTCTTCCGGTCCTACGAATACCTGTGGGGCGGGCTGGACGGTTGCTTGTGTGCTGCCCTCTACGTGATCTTGTTCTGCCTGTAGGTCTTGCAGCTGCTCTACACTGCACTCAACAATGTTGCCTATTCTATACCCATTATGAATAAGATGGCCGAGAAGCTCAAGCTTTCTGACCAGCTCACGCGAGTACATACGCCTGTTGGTACTGTCGCGTCTCGGGCGGACGCCTTGGTAACGTCGCTCCCAGGACCGCAGGGTTCCTTGTGACAAGCCCGTTTTTTGCGCCGTGATCTGTATCGGGTACTCCATTTTCTGATCTCCCAGTGTCGTTGGTGCGTATACACCTGCTATCATAGTCCATCAAAGAGGGATTTACCAAGCCGGTTAGTGCATAGACTCTTCAAAAACGGTACAAAAACTGTACGAAACCACTGCAAAAAGTTGACAACGGCGGTCAGGAATGCGTATTCTCTCCGCAGGTGAGTGGTTCACCATATATCAGGAGGTTTTCATGGATACTCAGGTCTTTGCGTTGTCTGTTGAAGCATTCGAGCTCGTTAATCACTTTTTAACCTTGGGTTATGCTGCAATGGGCGCCGCGTTAATCTTTTTTATTCTGACCAAGAACACGAATTTACCCAAATATCGAATGTCCTCGGTCTTGTCGGTTGTTGTTATGGTTTCTGCTTTCATTCTGTTGTTTTCACAGCAGCAGAGTTGGAGCGCAGCCTACACCTTTAGTGGCGACAGGTATGTGTTGCGAGAAGGCGCCGAACTCTTTACGAACGGATATCGCTACCTGAACTGGCTGATCGACGTGCCCATGCTGCTTATTCAGATTCTCTTTGTAGCAGGCATTGCGGGAGCTGCTCGCGCCAAGTATATGTTTCAGTTTAGCACCGCTGGCGTCCTCATGATTCTTACCGGTTATATCGGTCAGTTCTATGAGCCCGGTCGTGTGAATCAGGACACCACCCTATGGCTGGTATGGGGCTTCATTTCTACCGTGTTCTTTGTTTGGGTGCTCATACTGATAACTCGGGTCATCCGCGAAGGAAAGCGAAACATGAAGGGTTCCTCGGGACAAGGCCTTTTTGGTGCTATTCTCCCGTTGTTCTATGTCTCGTGGTTTCTGTATCCTGGTGCATACCTCATGCCGGGACTTATGGACTTGGGAGTTGCCGGATACGAGTTTAGCATTGTGGCGCAGCAGATGACCTACACAGTGGCCGACATCAGCTCCAAGGTAATCTATGGCGCGATGCTTCAGGTAGTGTCCTCACGACTGAGCGATGAACAAGGTTTCCACGAAGACCAGGTCATTAGTAAGACAATTTCCTGATTCTGTTCCACCTCCCCCGTGGGGGTGATCGGGTCCTAAAGACTCGGTTATCCCCACATTTTATTTGTCATGTAGAAGCATGTGTGCAAAAGAGAGCCTACAATTAGTGACATAATTCGGGCCTACGAGGGCTTAACCCGTGCCCCGCGCGGTGCTTACCAGAACATTCCTCTTGAGCTTGAACACGGCGCAGTCCCAGAGGACCTCTGTGGTACACTGTTCCGGAACGGTCCGGGTGCAATGGAGTGTTTTGGCACGCCCTACGAGCACATGTTTGACGGTGATGGGTATGTGCAGAAAATCCGCTTTGACGGAGCCTCTATACGTTTCTCAGCAGAGTTTGTGCAGACTGCGGAGTTTGTGCGTGAACGCGAACAACGGCGGGTTCTCTACCGCAGCTTTGGAACAAATCTGCCGGGCGGTATTCCCAGAAATGCCGGTCGCTTTCGTCTGAAGAACGCGGCCAACACATCGGTGATTATGCAAGGTGAGCGTTTGTTCGCTCTCTGGGAGGGCGGGGCGCCTACCGAACTCAATCCTCACACGCTCCAGACCATCGGCCGGTGGCAAGGGGATGGCGTGTTGCAACCGCGGGGGCCAGTTGAATCCCTCATGAAAATTGGCAGACCCTACGCATCTCACGCCAAGAAACACCCCGAGACCGGAAGCATTTTCACCTTTGGTATTCTGCCGGGCATACGTCAGCATTTGTTGTTGTATCAAACAGAAGACCATACGCATGCAGTTCCCAGTCCTCGTGACGTTATCCTCCCCAGTCTTAGCTTCATGCATGACTTTATCTTGCTTGACGACGGCAGATATCTGTTTTTTGATGTACCGGTATCGTTCCGATTGTGGCGAATGTTTGCCGGTATCGACCCGCCCGCTGGCACCATTGTTGAGCGTGAAGGACACCCAACTGTTATTCGACTCTTTGGTGAAGGAGGGAAGCAGATAGTTTGGCACAGCGACCCCTGTTTTGTGTTTCACTTTGCCAACGGCTATCGCTCTCGGAACGAAATAGTTGT
>PXEI01000261.1 GCA_003564775.1 Spirochaetaceae bacterium | reverse complement strand
CCGTTAATGGCAATTTTAACCTTGCGGTCTTCTTGGCCGTCGCTGGAAGCGGGTTCCGCAACGGCGCTGGTACTATCACTCATGTATTTTTTGACTCCTTCTCATTCCGTCGTTTCTTTTACACACCGTTAGCGTACTAAACTATGGAACCGGAGTCAACACAATAAAAAAGATTTCTGTCCAAACTATATCAGTTACAACTGTTTTTCTGGTCAACTCATGCCATCGCCAGGGTGTGTGAGAAAACTTCGTTCAGCAAAGTCCAAAGCAATGGAAAAGAGTCCCAGGACATGGTATAAACTGGGAAAAGTCCAGACTGCCACCGATTTGGAGTAACCTGAATGCAAGTAGTGTGCCTAGACCTTGAAGGTGTTCTTGTGCCCGAAATATGGATCAACGTTGCCGAGCGCCTAGGTGTAGCCGATCTTCGGCTTACCACACGTGACATTGCCAACTACGACGAACTCATGCAAACTCGCCTTGGGATATTGGCACGTGAGGGTATTAAGCTCACTGACATACGTGAAACAATTCAGCAGATGGCACCTCTTCCGGGAGCAACTGAGTTTGTCAACAGGCTCCAGGAGCTTGCCCCCCTGGTTATTCTCTCAGATACATTTGTTCAGTTTGCAGGACCCCTCATGACACAGTTGGGTAACCCTACCTTGTTCTGTAATGAGTTGGTGATTGACGATGAAGGCACGATTCATGGGTATCGCCTCCGGCAACAGGACGGAAAACGGCGTGCTGTTGAGGCCTTCCACTCCATGAACCTGGAAGTTATTGCGGCCGGGGACAGCTATAACGATGTATCTATGCTGAAAGAGGCTAATTCTGCCGCGTTCTTTCGGGCCCCGGACGACATTGCTTCGCAGTTTCCACAGTTTCCGAGTTACACAGATTACGAGCAGTTGCTTGATTTTATATGTGAGTGCATTGGTACATAAAAAGTTATGCCGTCTCTTTGAAATTGGCGAGCCCGTGCCGTTTTCACTATATTATTTCTGCATCTGAACTCACCTATCGTAACGGAGAGGAGTAGTCATGCTGTCGGAGAACAACAACGCGGAAATACGCAAGCGGGCGGAAGCAAAGGCCAAACGACAAGCCGAATCCATGGCCACACCAACAGAAAAACTGATCTATGAGCTCAACGTCCATCAGATTGAACTGGAGATGCAGAACGATGAGCTTCGAGCAAGCCAACAGGAGGTGCAAAAGGCCCGCCGCCAGTATGAGGCATTGTTCGAGAACGCGCCCATTGGCTATTTCCTCTTCAGTCGGCAAGGCGGAATACTTGATGTGAACCACCATGGTGCGCTTATGCTCAAGGCCGAGCGTAAGCATCTGACGCACAAACCCTTTGTCGTCTTTCTGCCCCGAGATACCCATCCAAGGTTTTTCCGGCATCTACAAAGCGTTTTCGAGCGCGAGGAAGTAGTTTCAGAGGAGATGCCTTTTTCCGACCGATCGGGCGGTTTGCTTTGGGGGAGGTTCGAAAGCAGGCTCCAGCGAAATGCTGCCGGTGAGGACCAGTGTTTCACCGCAATTATAGATATAACCGACCGTAAGTCTATGGAGCAGGACCTCATTGCCGCCAAGGAGCAGGCAGTTGCAGCAAACCGTGCCAAAAGCCACTTTCTGGCAAACATGAGTCACGAAATCCGTACGCCTATGAACGGAATCATTGGGATGGCGGAACTCACACTTGACACCGAACTTAACAAGGAACAACAAGGTTACCTCGACGCGATTCACGGCTCGGCCGAGTCACTGCTGGCAATCATCAACGATATCCTGGACTTCTCACGTATAGAGGCAGAGAAAATTACGCTTGAACACCGCCCTTTCTCACTTTCCATTCTGCTTGGTGCGGTTCAGGATCTATTCCGGCCGATGGTGGATAACAAGGGGATTTCACTTGAGCTAAACCAGGAGCTTAACGGGCACGACGCCTTCATTGGAGACGCCAACCGGATACGGCAGGTTCTGGTGAACCTGGTCGGAAATGCGGTTAAGTTCACTCACGAAGGACGGATACAGATCAATGTAAAGGGTTTGGAAACCGAGGACGGTCGCGTTGAGCTGCGGATCGAGGTCAAGGATACCGGTATAGGAATACCGGAAGCTCAACAGCACGAGATATTCCAGAGCTTTACCCAAGCAGAAGGCAACTACGGAAGAGCCTTTCCCGGGAGTGGACTTGGCCTCACGATTTCCAGGAGTCTTGCAGACTTGATGGGGGGGAGTCTGAGTTTTGAGAGCGGTGAAGACCAGGGAAGCACGTTTCGTTTTGTCATTCCGCTCAAGGCTACCACCCTCACTCCTGAAGAAGTCACCAAGCCCGCCCTGCACAACAATCAGCCTCATGTGCATACCACCCATGTTCTGGTTGCCGAGGACAACGCTATAAATGTGCTGGTTATTCGCACGCTCCTTGAAAAAAAAGGGTACACAGTAACCTGTGCGGGCAACGGCCACGAGGCGCTGGAGGCACTTTCAACCCAGGACTCAATTCGCATCGTGCTTATGGACGTCTCCATGCCAGGTATGGATGGGGTCACGGCGACCCGTAAAATCCGTGCCGGTGAGGCCGGTAGCGCCGTCAAGGACATACCGATCATTGCCCTCACCGCTCACTCCATAAAGGGCGCCCGTGAAGAGTTTCTTGCCGACGGAATGGACGACTACATCAGCAAACCATTTAACCAGGACGAAGTATTCGAGAAGATACAGGCACTACTGAACAAGGAGCTCACATGAGCGACAACTCAACCGACATAACACCCAAGCAAAGCAACGAGCCCCAAAAAAAGGAGTTCTACGTTGTCGGGATTGGAGCATCCGCCGGTGGCCTTGAGGCATTGGAGATATTTTTTGACAACATGCCTCCCCTTGCAGAATTTGCCTTTGTGGTTGTGCAGCATCTCTCACCTGACTACAAAAGCCTTATGGGTGAGCTCCTGAAAAAGCACACTCAGCTAAGCATACATGAGGCCGAGGATGGCATTACGGTAGAACCAGGGAACATCTACCTCATGCCGCGCAAGAAAAACATGACCATGTATCACGGCCGGTTGTTTTTGACTGAAAAGGAACATGGGCTAAACCTCCCTATAGATATATTCTTCCAGTCACTGGCCGAGGATCGCGGAGAGAAGGCTATAGGGATCATTCTCTCAGGCACAGGTAGCGACGGCACCCGCGGTATCCGGTCTATCAAGGAAGTGGGCGGTATGGTCATGGTGCAGGCCGAGGACTCCGCCAAGTTTGATGGCATGCCACGCAGCGCCATATCCACCGGAATTGTTGACTATGTTCTTCCTGTCGCGCAGCTTCCTGAAGAACTGCAAAACTTCACCTCAGGGAACATTCTCATACGTACACCCGATACGCCAAACAGCGGCGACGGCTACCTGCAAAAGATATTCATGCTCATAAAGCGCAAGACCGGTGTGGATCTTTCTTACTACAAGGAAAACACTATTATCCGGCGCGTTGAGCGCCGTATGGGCATAAACCATGTGCACCACGTGAAGGAGTATGTTCAACTTCTCGAGGAAAGCCCGGCCGAGATAGCAACACTGTTCAAGGAAATTCTTATTGGGGTCACCCGCTTCTTCCGCGACGTCGAGGCTTTTGAGGTTATCAAACGACAGATCATTTCCGAGATCATTAACTCAAAAGAAGCAGGGCAACCCATACGGATCTGGGTAGCTGGCTGCTCTACCGGTGAAGAGGCCTATGGGTTGGCTATACTCTTTGACCAGTACTGTCAGGACAACTACCTCAACAACGACATTAAGGTATTCGCCACCGATATCGACAAAGATGCTATTGAGTTTGCCTCTCACGGTGCATACCCGGAGAGCATTGCTGCAGATGCTCCGACATCGATCCTACAAAAATACTTCGTGAAAAAGGGCGAACGATATCAGGTGGTTCCGCGAATTCGTGAGATGGTGGTGTTTGCGTATCACAACATCTTTAAGGATCCACCATTTCGCAGCATTGATCTGATAAGTTGCAGAAACCTGCTCATTTATCTGCAGCCGGTACTCCAGAAGCGCGTAATCTCCAACTTCCAGTTTTCACTCAAAAAAGAAGGGTTCCTGTTTCTTGGCAGTAGTGAGACCATTGGAGAATCCGGCAAGTACTTCAAGAACATTGACGTCAAATGGAAGATATTCAGGTATAAAGGCGGCTTTAAGCCCCGTGGTATGGCTGTGGCAACACCCGACCCTGCGTTCCGGGGCACAGTCCAACCTGTAGACCCCCAAGACGAGGTGCGCACTCAAATTGAGCTCCACCCGCCAAAAAGGGGGATTGACGGCGTATACGAACGACTGATCGAGACATCGCTCCCGCCCTGCGTGCTGGTGGACGAACAGCGCGAGGTGCACCACATTTTTGGGGATACAAATGCCTACCTGAAACTCCCTTTAGGCAAGATGAACCTTGATGTCCTGAAAATGGCTCGCTCGGATATTCAGATACCGCTTGGAACAGCACTGCCACGAGTGATTAAAGAGCGCAAGGAACTTGAGTTCACCGACATTGTGGTGGGGGAAGGCAGCGAAGCTCACCAGATAACCCTCACGATCCGACCGATCTCGGATGCTCACGGAAACAGATACTTTGCGGTAATATTCCGTCCTGAGAACAGCCCGGGAGGGGACAAGCCATCTGTTGCCGCGAAGTTCAATGTTGACGAGAGCGTGCAGCGCCGCATCCAGGACCTTGAGACTGAACTGCAGTACACCAAGGAGAATCTCCAGGCAACCATTGAGGAACTGGAAACATCAAACGAGGAACTCCAGGCCACCAACGAGGAGTTGTTGTCCTCCAACGAGGAGCTGCAGAGCACCAATGAAGAGCTCCAGTCGGTGAACGAAGAGCTCATAACCGTGAACTCCGAGTATCAGAAAAAGATTGAGGAGTTGTCAGAACTCAACAACGACATGAACAACCTGCTCTCCAGCACCGATATTGGCACCGTCTTTCTTGATACCTCATACCGAATACGCAAGTATACGCAGCCGGTCACTCGCCAGATCAACATTATTAAGAGCGATCTAGGCCGCCCCATTACTCACTTGTCTCACAACCTCATTTACGATGGCCTCATGTCCGATATAGAAACGGTCGCACGAACTCAACAGCAGCGCGAGGTTGAGATTCAAAACCGGAGTGGCAACTGGTTTCTGGTACGGATCACCCCCTATCTTTCGGACGGTTCAACCGTGAACGGGATTGTGATCTCGATCATCGATATATCCGAACGGAAAACCATTGCCCTTGCGCTCCAACGGCAGCATGATCTCATGATGCGTGTCCTGGAGGCGAGCCCCAGCGGCATAACAATGGTAGATCAGCGCGGCAAAATTGTGTTTGCCAATAAACGTGGCGAGGAGCTCCTCGGCATTCCGCGCGACAAGTTGCAAGACATGACCTACGACGACACCGGCTTCCGTATTAGTGACCTTGAAGGGAACGAAATTCCGTCTGAGGATCTCCCCTTTGCCCAGGTCATGAACACCGGCAGTCCTGTTTTGGACTACGAGCAGTGTGTTACGCGCCCCGATGGTAAGCGGGTTGCGCTCCGTATTCACGGCAACCCCATTTATGATGAGCGGAATACGGTTGAAGGTGTGGTTTTTAATCTGGAAGAGCTCGGAAACGAAGCGTGTCCGCCCTTGAAACCAGATGCTGAATCCGGTGCTGAGCCCACCGCTGGAGCCTGATCAGATGCTGGAGAACACCATGAACACCATGAACCCCGAGAACCCCGAGAACCCCGAGGGCGAAAAAGACGTCCTCATAGTGGACGACAACAAGATTAACCGCATTGTCGCGCAGCGGTTGCTCGCGACCCTGGGCTATAGCTGTGATGTAGCCGCAAACGGCCGCCTGGCAGTGGAACAACTCGAACACACAACGTACAAGGCCGTGCTTATGGATGTGCAGATGCCGGAGCTTGACGGCTTTGAAGCCACGCGGCTGATTCGAAGCAGTGAGTCCAAGGTGCTCAATCATGAGATACCGATCATTGCACTCACCGCGTATGCCGGGGACGACGATAAGGCACGATGCACCGCGGCCGGTATGAACGACTATGTGAGCAAGCCGCTGGTACTTGAGGAACTCAAGTCACGACTTACAAAGTACGTGGGCCGGTGATTATGTCGTGCAATACCTCGCGTGTAATGCCGTAGAGAGGCGGCACGCCTTCCCATGCTCGCAGCGGAGTAGAAAGACCAGCTGTAGTTTCTTCCGGTAGGTCCGAAACGTAATAGAAGGAACGCATACGCACATTCTGAGAAACTACCCCCAACTCGGCGGCCTCCACTATTCGGCGATAGTAGTGTGCACCTTCCATTTCCAGCCCTACACAACCCCAGATCTCACGGTAGAACTGCAGCATTTCCCTGCTTTGCAGGAGTGTGCCCCGCACGGTGAGCATGGGGCCAGTAAACACATCACGCTTAGGAAAACGCTTCATGAGGCGCTCTGTAGGATAGTTCGGTAACGGCTCAAAGACATCGCTCCCTTGCTCAATGAAGGCGGTCGGGATGAGAATGTCGCCCCGTTGCCCCTGCAGAGCACCGGCCTTCCCAAGAAAGGAAACACTCGCAAGATTAGCCCCGAAAAGGAGCAAGAGATTATTGATGATGTACTGAGCCTGCTCTCCAAAAGCGTAGTCAATGTTTACGATAAGGTCGTTGCGCTCCTCACCAAAGGGCGGTAACCCCGGGTCAAGTTTGGCGCCAGCGAGCTTGGAAAGATCAATGAGCTGTACTTGAATGCCGGTGGATGCGGTCTCGGTTAAACCGGCAATTCCGTGAGCATCCTCGTCCTGTTTGATATCGTGTTTAGCCTCGGGGTGCTCGACAAGGTAGTCTCGCAACACCGCATAGAAGCAGTCGGAGGGAGAGTCCCAGTCGTGCTCTATGAGTTCAGGACGAGCACGCCGCGCCCAGTCCAGCACCTCAGATTGGTGCTCCACGTGCCACGGAGTAAGACAGTTAACTACCGAGTGTGTGTTACTGCTCACGATGTGTACCGGGCGATCGGGAGCTAATGAACCGGGATCACACCCGAGTAGACTCCTTGTCGCAGCGGCAATCTGGCTGGTCCAGATCTCGGTACGCTGGGTGTTGTAGCTGCGCTTTCGTCGCCGAACGTCCACGGTGAACATCTCGCGGTGAAAGACAATTTCGGACAGCCGTGCGACGGTGTCCACCGGCCAAACCTGCCGCAGCCTTTGGGTTTCCTCAGAGTCAAAAGGTAACTCGTGAAAGAGAGCTTCCAGCCCAGACGTGTCTTGTCCCGAACCGCCCGAAGCTACTTCTGCAGCAAGGTAGTTCTGAATTTTCATGAGGTAACGCTGTTCCTGAAGTCGTTTTCGGATCTTGCGCGCCTCAACAGCATAGAGACATAGACAGCTAACCAGGTCCAACAGATCCGAGAGACCGCTTCGAAGCAGAACCATGCTCTTGCCCGGAAGCATCTCCCATACATCCCTGCGACGAGCGTCGGTGTGTATAACACGGAAGAAGTACTCAGGTGGCGTGTAAGCCTGGGGCAGTTCGTCAACAAGCAGGTACCCAAAGGTATGAGTTACGTTTTGCGGGAGGCGACGTACGGCATACATCAATGCACCAAAATCGATCCGCCGGTCGTCGGCAGCTCCACGGTGAATTGCGGGGTTCAAGGCCCTGTACAGCGGGGTAATACGAGTAATGTTTATATATCCCTGCGCGACCGCCCGCTTCAGCTCGGCGTCAAAGTGGTCAAAGGCTTGAAAAACCCCTTGCTTCTCCCGCAAGACGGTTCCCAGAGCCTGGGCAAATGCGCGCGACCCACGCAGCATAGAGAGAAAGACGTCTCCGGAAAAGACCGCAGTTCGCGCAGCTTGTACCGCGCGAATCTCGTACAGCCGAGGCACCTTGAAAAGCGGCTCCCACTCGCCAAAATAATGACCTGGACCGATTTGCTCCATAACGCGATCCCTACCTGCAGGGTCGCGAACCTCTACAAGTCCTTCATCTAACAGATACACCGAGCGGTCGGATGTATCACCTTGGTGGATAATGGCCTCACCGGCAGCGAAATCGCGCAGCTCAACATAGGGGGCTAACTCGTCTAAGAGTTTGGTGGGCAGGAAGCGGAACGGCATAACGCTGCCGAAGAGCCTTCGGACAAACTCAGGGCTACTCATGGCTCCACTATAGCACAGTCCGTTACTGGTGTTGACCGTTACCCTTGCTAGAGCGTAACCTTAGTATGTGAGTAACGAACAGAAGAGCAACTCGGTGGTGCAGCCACATGACGTACAGGAACAGGTGAAGCGCCTGTGTGAAAATGTCACACGAGTGATGAGTATTGAGGAGCGGAAACTCGAGCACCTTGTCGCGTCGGCAGTGGCCGGGGGTCATGTGATACTGGCCGACCTTCACGGCGTGGGAAAAACTTCACTTGCACGCGCGCTGGCGGCCTCAATTCAATGGGACGAGACGGACCTGTATGCCGGAAACGTGCCAATGAAACGCTTCAACCGCATTCAGTGCACGGTCGATCTTCTGCCTCAAGACATTCTGGGATACAACCGGCTTAACGGCGCGGGCGGTGAGATGCGCTTCCAGGCTGGCCCAATTTTTGCGCACTTTTTGTTGTGTGACGAGATCAACCTTCTCACCCCCAAAACACAAGGCAGCTTTCTTCAGGCGATGCAGGAACAGGCGGTGACCGTGGAGGGGCAGACCTATCAACTGCCCGAACCATTTTTTATCATTGCAACAATGAACCTCAAAGGCGTGCACCTGTTCCCTTTACCCGCACCCCAGCTGGACCGTTTCATGATCCGTTTGTCGCTGGGATACCCCTCAGCCGCCGACGAGGTAGCCGTGGTACTGCAGCATGGCCGCAACGATGCCTGGAACGACTACGGCCCGGTTGTCCAGTCCCGAGACCTGGTTATGTGGATGCAGGCTGTAGATGAGGTGGAGATACACGCCGAGTTGGTTGAGTACATCGTCCGCTGTATGACCGAAACTCGAACCCATCCCGAGGTCTCTGTCGGAGCAAGCCCTCGCGCGGGGATTAAGCTTTCGCGACTGAGCCGCGCCCTTTCCCTGATACGCGGACGGAGCTACGTTGATATAGATACCATTAAAGAGGTGTTTGTCCCTGCCATAGCACACCGCCTCATTCCCCATGATCCACAGATGGATGTCGAACGCATAGCGCGCGAAATCATGAACACGGTCCCGGTTGAGCCACGCCGAAAACCTGCAGAACTCGAGGCCTAAGGTGTCGGGGCCCTGCAGCACAGGATTCACATGAGGCCCATGAAACACATTTTAGAAACCAGCCTGGTACCGCTGTTCCGGTCGCTTCGCAGAGTATATCCCTTTACCTGGGCAGGCAGCCTTGCCGCATTCCTGGCGGTGGTTCTGTCTCTGCGTGGATATAGTTACTCCTCAAGCAGCGAACTCCTTGTCGGCCTAATAGTCATATGCACGCTTGCGGCGCTCGCCGGTGCAGTACGAATGGAACGACGTAGACGCGAAGGTTCGGCAGGGGATATCAGTTGCCCACACGTTGTGCAGGCTGGCAGCGAGTTTCCCCTGGCCGAGCTTTCTGCCGACGAACGCCCAACTCCCATGTTTCTCCGTCTTCACCTTCAACTCAAGGGCAGATTGTGTCTCGGAGGCGATGCTGTACTTCGGTTCAGTGCCGAGGAAAGCGGTCTGGGCGACTCCCCCCTTGAGCTGGCACTCCCTCTCCCACTTGCAGGGTTACTGCGGGCCGAGCTCCGTGCTACGGTCCGTGACTGTTTTGGCCTTTGCGCTCTTGAAATCATAGGCGATGTACACAGGACGCTCGCGGTGCTTCCGCCGCGTTATCCTTTTCACCGTGAGTACGATATAGACCGGTTAACCGGCAATGAGAACCGGCGCCTCATTCGAAATGCGGACGAGGAACGGTACCACATGCGTGAGTACGCGCCCGGTGACCGAGTGCGTGATATCAACTGGAAAGCGTCGAGTCGGCTGCCCATACTGCTGACACGCGTATCACCGGAGTCACAGGAAGAGTCGCTGATTCTACCGGTACTGTTTCTGCGCGGTGCGGCGGAGCGCGGTGCGGCGGAGCGGGGCGCTGGCAGCGGCCGTAGCTACCTGGGGCGGGGCGAGAATCCACACACAGTTGCCGAGCGCAGCCACCGCTTGTCGTGGTTGTTGTACTTCATTGCCGGAATACTGAACGGTGAAAAAAACGTAACGGTGCACCTGCTTGTGATGGACCGCCCTGAAGATGCCGAAGGCGGAGCACGTGGTTTCTTCGATCTCTCCGACACCAATGAGCTGCAGGAACAGGCTGGACGGGTGGTAATGGCCGCAACCGATGCGTCCGAAAACCACTCTCTGCCGAATGAGTTTTTTCCGGCGGATACCGAGGGGCTGTGCGTATTTGCGTCCGCCGGAGACCCCGCATATCACTCCCTGACACGACTGCGAAGCCAGCGCGAGACTCGCTACTTTCTGACCCGGCAGGCGGGTGCGGCACACGTGGCCGAGTACCTTGTTGATGTCCCGGTATTTCCGGACATGGATCTTGTGGCCTTTCCGAATCGCTGGATTCTGCGTAGAACCGATACCCCGCCAGATACCGGCGTATCGGCGAAGAACGGGAACTGCGAGACTGACCACGTGAGGCCTCGGTTGTTTGCACCCAGCAGCGCGACCTCACGCTACAGGAGGGCGGCTCATGACTAAAACAGGATCAATGCGAGTGTTGTTTCTGTCTCGGATGTTGGTCTATTTCCTGGCGGTGGCGGCACCACTGTACCATCCCGCGGTGCGGGTCTCGTACGACCGCCCGGGGATACTTCTCTGGTTTGTGATTGTGCCCATGGGTTTTGTACTGGCATTTCTGCGAGTAAAAAGCCTCACCCAGGCCCAGCTGCGGATTGCGCTTGGAACTGGCCTTCCACTCCTTGGTGCCGTTGCAGTACGTGGGGTCTCACACGCAGCGATTCAGTTTGCAGTGGTGGGTGTTGCTGCGTTTGCACTCAGCTTTATTGTTTTTCAGAGCCGTTCGCGTGGTCGCGAAGTCGCGGTACTGGAGCCCTTTCTCCCGGCGCTGTTGTACCACCGACTCATGAGTTTTTCCCGAGCCTCGGAGGAACTTGCCGCGAGCAGCATAGGCGCAACCCGCCTGGTTCTGATAGTTCTCATTTCTGGATTTCTTGCCCACGGACTGATCATTTACCTGTGTTTCTTCCACCACAACGGAATCCGCTACAGCAGGCGTGTACGAAAGGAAGTTGCCGTGTTTCTTGTGGTTGGCGTAGTGGTGTTAGGCACAATTGTGACGGCCATACCACCGGACTTTGTAGAGAACCCGATCGTGCGCAATCTTTTGGGGGGTGAGGCGGACCAGGATCCTGAACGCATAGATCAGTACGGCGAAGGTCTTGAGAACGGCGCCTTGCGTTCCGATGGGAGCCCGAACGACTGGAACGGTGAGGGCGGTGAGAGTGCGCTGCGCGGTATTCCCTCGGACAGATGGCCGCAACCTGGCCGGGACGGAGACGGCGGCCCTCCCCAGAATCAGCATGCAGTCATGGTTGTTGCGGCAGAGGCGTCGCCAAGTTACCTTGCCGACCGCTACTACAGTCTGCTTGATCCGCGAACAGGGTTTGAGCAGGCCCGCGACAAGGAGTTAAACGAGTTGTCCACTATGCGGACACTTGAGACCTGGCGCAGCAGCAGCGCCTTAGCAGACCGTGGGCGACGCCGTGAGAGTATTGAGGTGCTTTCTACCCTACCGGAACGCTACATTGCCTTCAGACCGGAGAGTTTTGAACCGACGACGCTCGACCGACGCTTCCACCCATTTAGCTACTCCTACCGCGCTGTCTCGGCTGTCGGGAGACTCACTCGAGGCATGCTTGCTCGGGTAGAAGAGCCGGATGAAGCCCTCCGCACCGAGCTTGCCGAGTACCTGGAGGTGCCGCTGGTGGATGCAGACCGCGAGGTTTTTGAACACCATCTGGCTCGGGCCGTCAATGCCGACGACGGATATCACGAAAGAATTGAAGGGATCCTGCGGAGTTTCGAGACCTTCCAGTACCAGGCCGGATACAGCAACAACGTCTCGGTGCGGCATATGGTTAACTTCCTTGCCAACACGCAGGAGGGCGACTGTGTGGAGTTCTCCCACAGCACCGCGATCCTTGCCCGCATGGCAGGCATACCCTCACGCGTGGTGACCGGATATCTTGCAGCCGCGGAGCTCCAAACCCCCGCGCATCGGCGCGGACTCCAGCTGCTGATTGAGGATCTGCCCACCCTGCAGGAGTTTGACGCGGACTCACTGTACCTGGTCACCACCGCACATCGCCATGCCTGGGTGCAACTCTACCTGCCGGAGTACGGATGGGGCGAGTTCGAGACTACATCGTACTCTATTCCGCCTGTCGGACTCGGAGACCCTAACCAACGAGACGTGATTATTCCGCTTATGCGAAACGCCCAACGCACTGTGCCGGGGCCGGTTGTTCGCCCTCAGGTGGTGCTCCGT